>CAZZHB010000036.1:0-2245 GCA_964653615.1 uncultured Aquiluna sp. | reverse complement strand
AAAATATTTACCCCGACTTTTACTCAAGAGGATTTGGTTGGTTTGGGTTTTGCTTATTGCGATCGCTGGCGTGCTGATTTATCAGCTGAACTTCCTGGAGCCCTGGCTTCGAAACGAACTGGCTCCGTGGTTGGCTAGAAACTTCTGGGGATTCTTTATCTTCAGTCTTCTGCTTTTAATTGTTTGTGTTCTTGCTGCATTGATCTTCTACTACTCGAGGTGGAGTCAATTTAGGCGTGAGGTAGATCTGCAGTTAACGCGGATGCAAAACGTGGTCCGTTGCTATGTTGCGGTGAAACAAGAACTGAAGCGACTCGAGTCTCTGCATCAGCAGGCCGAGGATTGGTTGGCACTATTGGCCAGTGCCGTGCACCGCCCCTGGAAGGTTGACCCTCGTTGGCTTGAAGAGCCGAACGCGAGCTACGACCTTGCCCACACTCCTTCGGCACTGAGGATCGCAAGAGCTGTAGACAGTGGAGACTCTAAGACCAGCGCTCTTGAGCGCACAATCGGCGAAAAATTATTGGTTCGTGGCTGGCGCAAAGCAGCCTTTGAGGACATGGTTTCAAACATCGGTGCAGCCCTAGGAGCGAATCCGGCGAACTTCAACGTTGAGACCCTAGATAGCGATTTGCCGCACCTGCCAAATAATCATCGCAAGATTGTCAATGCCTTCTTGCAGCAGACGGCGAATAACGAACTATTAGGGAAGCTAGATTTCTCGAACCCGATGGCGGATCCTGATGCTCCCGGAGGGGTTAGGGCGACCGATAAGTACATGCGCGAGATTGCCTTGGAGCGAATTCGCGCCTTGCTGCGCGACGCTCAGATGAATGCGATTCGCGTACAGCGTCCAGATGTTGAGCCATTGGGTGGAAATGAAAACCTAAGGTTCGATTTTGACGAGACTGGATTCGATGAAATACAAACTCGCAGGAGCTGGGATGAATTTCTGTCCGAGTCCCTCGGAACGGTTGACGAGGCACAGCCTCCGTTGAGCCCGATGATATTCACAACCCGAGGCAAGTCTCAACGTCTTCACGAGCAAGTCCAGTCCTACTTAATTGCACCGACCAGAATCGAGTCCACGATTCCGAGTGTGAAAACCTCAAAGGTAAAGGTGGTTCCCTCTGGAGTCTCAAAGCCGCGACGAGTAGAAGTTATCGCCCGAGTCGATGTCTCCAGCCCGGTAACGATAGACACTTTGACCTTGTTCAATCGGGAGGACGAGAAGGTTGTTGCGGAGCCAACTAAGCCGGCGCCATCAGCCTCGAAGACTTGCTCGAGATGTGGATATATTGACTGTGCGGCTAGCAGCGATCCAAACGCAAAGTGCAGTGAAAGTGGAAGGCTCTAATGTTTTGCGTCCACTGTGGCAAACCAACTAATCCGCAGGTGCGGTTCTGTCCACACTGTGGAAAGCCAGCTGGAAATGCTTCGGCTGCGCCAATGGCAGCTCCAGCGCCTCAGGTGAGCAATGCTCAAGTTCAGCAAAACCTATACAGCCAGCAGCAATTTCAGCCCGTGGCTCCACCTTCGCCAAAACAGCCAAAAGAGCGTGATCCAAAGGCCACTAAGAAAATTCTGATAGCAGTGGGCTCTGTGTTGGGTGCGGCCTTTTTGGGTGCAGGCATTTGGGGCGGCATCATTCTCTTTGGCTCGGGAGATGCCCAGAAAGCTGCACTGGCGGAAGGTTTGACTCAGAACTGCGACACAGCATTTCTCGCTGAAGATGTATTTGACGCCGAAACACAATCTTCGAACGGGATCAAGACCCTAAGTGTTTTTGTCGAAGGCCGCAACATGGACTGGGTTTTAGTCGAGGAGACTTCAGCGGAGTATGTCTTTGAGATTGACAGCATCTATAGCGCGTCTGCAATCAGGGCTCAGTACCTCGGCTGTGAACTCGCGTTCACCGTGCGCAAATAATCAAAGTGACATTTTTCACAAACCAGTCCAACTGCGCTAAGTGCGGTGCTGCCGCAATTCAGGGTTCACAGAACTGTCTGATTTGCTCCGCAACACTATCTTCTTCACCGCAAGTTCAGGCACAGTTGTTTATACCCGCAAGCAGCGCCAATAGCCCAAAGCGAGCGATTGGAGTCAGGCAGCTACTTTTTGCGGTAGCCCTTTCTTCCGCAGGGCTGGTACTCGGCTTTGGCCTAGTGAACCTGACCAGCGATCCGCGAACTGAGGACATTAGAACCGCTGCGGAACAGGTAATACCGAGCGAAGAGCAATCCTC
>CAZZHB010000035.1:0-11283 GCA_964653615.1 uncultured Aquiluna sp. | reverse complement strand
GTGCCAAGGGCGAGGCTCACCCAATCGAGGCAACCGGTCGCGAACTGCGCAAGCTATTCAGCTGGATCAAGCAGGACGACGACTACCAAGAGGGTAGCGCCGCTCGCTAAAGCTTCAACCAAAAGCCCCCGAGGAATCGGGGGCTTTTGGCTATTCTGGGCAGATGTCAAAAACCATCTTTTACGGCGTGATTTCGCTTGACGGTTACCTTGCGGGCGAATCGGACGACATGAGCTGGGCGGAGAAGTATCTATCTCCGGATGAAGACTTTGGCTGGATGGAACTGCTAACCAGCTGTGGGTCAATGCTGCAGGGCAGAAAGACCTTCGAGTTTGAGCTGAAGTCCGTGCCTGACATGGAGCGAATTCTGCCGACCTATGTGTTGACCGAACAACCATTGAAGTTTGACGGTCTGCAGATCCCAAACCTTCACTTCATCTCCGGCGATCTGCGCGAGGTGGTTAGCACCATCATGCAAAAGCATCCCGGCAATCTTTTTATCGGTGGGGGAGCGATGCTGGTTGACACCATGCTCAGCATGGGATTGATCGATGAAATGCGCTTATTTATCGCTCCTGACATTCTCGGAGCGGGAACCAGGCTATTCAAAGGTTCCAAGGTAAAGCACAAGTTCAAGTTGGCAGCATCGAGAAGTTATAACTCTGGATTAGTGGAAATGCGATTAGAAAAGTCAACAAACTAAATACCCCTAGGGGTATTTAGTAGTAATGTATTTGTTGGTTTCGCACTAACAAAGGAATGAATTATGTGCTCACAGGCAATGTGCTACGAATGCAACAAGATCACCTGGCAGGGTTGTGGCCAGCATGTTGAAGAAGCTCTAGCTGGTGTTCCAGATGAGCAGATTTGCTCCTGCCCACGCGACTAATCCGCACTAGACTTTAGGCATTCCCATCACTGTCGATAACGACGTTAGGTTTGCCATTGTCTAAGCCAGTTGTTCTAATTGCCGAAGAGCTTTCTCCTGCCACCGTTGAAGCCCTAGGTCCAGATTTCGAAGTCCGCAATGTTGACGGTGCGGATCGCTCCCAACTGTTGGCTGCCCTGAAGGATGCCAATGCGGTCCTGATCCGCTCGGCAACCAAGATGGATGAAGAGGCTATTGCAGCCGCTCCAAAACTGAAGGTCATCGCTCGCGCTGGCGTCGGCCTGGACAACGTAGACATCAAAGCAGCAACTAATGCCGGTGTGATGGTTGTGAATGCTCCAACCTCGAACGTGATCTCTGCTGCCGAATTGGCTATTGGTCAGCTGATGGCGCTATCTCGCCACATTCCAGACGCCAATGCTTCGCTGAAAAACGGCGAGTGGAAGCGCAGCAAGTACACCGGTGTCGAGCTCTACGAGAAGACCATCGGAATTATTGGTTTGGGCCGCATCGGAACTTTGGTCGCACAGCGTCTGGCCGGCTTCGGTGTGACCTTGATTGGTTATGACCCATACGTCACTCAGGCACGAGCCGAGCAGATCGGTGTTGAGTTGGTAGACATGGATCAGATGATGAAGCGTGCCGACTACATCACCATCCACATCCCAAAGACCCCTGAGACCACCGGCATGATTTCCACCGATCAGTTCGCCATCGCCAAGCCAAACCTTCGCATCGTGAACTGCTCCCGCGGTGGCATCATCGATGAGGCAGCTCTCTATGCGGCCTTGAAGTCGGGTCGTATCGCAGGTGCGGGACTAGATGTATTCGTGAACGAGCCTCCTAAGGACTCACCACTTCTTACTTTGGAAAACATTGTGGTAACCCCTCACCTTGGAGCTTCCACCGACGAAGCACAGGAGAAGGCCGGAATTTCGGTAGCTCGCTCGGTTCGCCTGGCACTTGCCGGTGACCTGGTTCCAGACGCAGTGAACGTTGCCGGTGGAGTTATCGACTCTTCGGTAAAGCCCGGCATTCCACTGGCTGAGAAGCTGGGACAGATTGTGGCCGGGCTGGCACACACCTCAATCGTCTCGGTTGAGTTTGAGGCCAGGGGAGAGATCGCCGCGCACGATGTCACCGTCTTGAAGCTTGCTGCCCTCAAGGGGCTGTTCCAGACCATGGTCACCGAGCAGGTGTCATACGTGAATGCACCACTGATGGCTGAGCCGCGTGGAGTTGAAGTTCGGCTAACTCAGGCCACTGAGAGCGATGAATACCGCAATGTCACCACCTTGAAGGCTGTGCTTTCGGATGGCTCAGTGGTTTCTGCCGGTGGAACTGTAATTGGACCGAAGCACCACCAGAAGGTGGTCTCGATCAACGGTTATGACGTTGAGCTTTCTATGGCAGATCACATGGTTGTCATGGTTTACCAAGACCGCCCAGGAATCGTTGCCGTTTATGGCAAGGCATTTGCTGAGGCAAACGTGAACATCGCAGCCATGACCATTGCCCGTCAGCAACGCGGCGGTAAGGCACTGAGCGTCATCACCGTTGATTCACCCGTTGCCCCAGCCATTTTGGAAAAACTTCGGGCCGAAATTCAGGCAGACGTAATGCAGGCTATTTCGATTTCTGAAGCGTACTAAGACTCAAAGTAAAAACAGGGCCTCTAGGAAGGCCCTGTTTTTCTTTAACGATTACTTACTTGTGGCTCGTTCCAGTGCGTCCATGCCGCTTCGCCAAGTGGTATAGCCACCGTCTAGGTTTCGCGCCTTGATGCCATGACTGCGCAGGATCTGGGTAGCGGTGTGGCCACGCTGACCTACTGCACAATGCACAATTACATCTTTGTCAGCCAATTCTTGGATGTGCTCACGCAGTGAATCGACCGGTATCAATCGAGCATTAGGAATCGCACCGTTTTCGTTCTCCCACTTGGCCCTAACGTCAACCACCAGAGCACCTGCAGCCTGAGCCTGTGCTAGCTCATGCCACTGGATAGTTGGAGTCTTGCCCACGCGGACGTTATTGCCAACGTATCCGGCTTGATTAATCGCATCCTTAGCACTGCCAAATGCTGGCGCGTAGGCAAGCTCAAGGTTCATGAGGTCATCAATTCCCAAACCGGCATAAATGGCAGTTGCGACGACGTCTATGCGTTTGTCAACACCATCAAAACCGATTCCTTGCGCGCCGAGCAGTCTGCCGGTTTCTGGGTCAAACAGCACCTTGAGCGATACTCGCTCAGCACCTGGGTAGTAGCCGGCATGGCTTCCCGGGTGAAGGTGGATTACCTGGTGGCTGATACCCAAACGCTGAGCCATGGCCTCGGTGAGACCAGTAACCGCGGCAGCCATTCCATAGGCACCAATGATTCCCGTTCCAATTGAAGGCCTGGCAGCGACTTTCTCACCGGCAATAACATCGGCAACCAAGCGACCGTGACGATTGGCAAGGTTCGCAAGCGCAATCATTTGACCTGCTTGAGTAAAAGCACTGGTTTTCTCAGCTGCATCGCCCACGGCATAGATGTCTGGGTCGGAGGTGCGCATGTGGTCATCCACGGCAATTCCACCGGCTTCGCCTATCTTCAATCCCGCATTCACCGCGAGTGAGTGGTCCGCAACAACGCCGATCGCCATGACAACTAGGTCAGCGGGAATCTCCCTGCCGTCCTTTAGAACCAAGCTGTTAGCACGCACCTCAGTCGTATCTGAATTGAGCGCCAACTGGACCCCATGCTTCACTAGCAGGGCCTGCATCGGTTCAATCACCTCCGGATCGAACTGGGTCAAGATGGTGTCACGCAGAGCGATAACAGTGGTCGCGATGCCCCTGTGCTGGAGGTTTTCAGCGAGTTCAATGCCAATAAATCCAGCACCTATGATCGCGGCAGAGCTGATCTTCTTCTGGTCAACTAGCTCTTTGATTCGAATCGCATCTGGCACGTCTCTTAGGACGTGAGCTCGCTCAATGCCCGGAACATCCAGCATGCGTGGTTTTGCTCCCATTGAGAGAATGAGTGAGTCGTAGCTCTCCACGTATTGTTCGCCGGTTTCAAGGTTCTGAACCTCAACAGTCTTGGTATCAGGGTTTAGTTTTGTCACCCTGCTGTTGACTCGAACATCCAGGTTGAAGCGATCCTTCAAGGTCTGAGGGGTCTGTAGCAGCAGGTCGCTTTCTTCGGGGATTACTTCACCGACGTGATATGGAAGTCCGCAGTTGGCATAGGAAACGTGCGGTCCCTGTTCGAAAACAATAATCTCAGCGTCTTCTCTGAGTCTGCGAAGTCTGGTGGCTGCTGACATGCCGCCAGCAACACCACCGACGATTAGAACCTTCAATTACTTGACAACCTTCATGCCGGCACGCTGCCAGCCAATCATTCCGCCCGAGACATTCAGGACCTGGTAGCCATTACGGCTGAGGATCTCGGCAGCCCGCTGGCTTCTCATGCCCGACTGACACACCACGATGATCTGGCGCTCCTTTGGAATCTCGCCCAGGCGACGCTCAATCAGCTGCACAGATAAGTTTTTTGCGCCTGGTGCGTGACCAGATCGGTATTCGTGAGATTCACGAACATCGATCAATATCGCACCATCGGTTTGTGCTTGGACTGCTTCGGCTGCTGAAATCGTTTGGTACTTCTTTTTGAATAGGTCAAAGAAGCCCATCTATTTGCTGGCCTCCAGCGAAACTTCTTTGCCAGCCGAAATCCAGGCACCGGTGCCACCGGCAACCGAGACCACATCAAAGCCTTGGGCCTCTAGGTAGTCAGCCGCCTTCATAGAGCGCACGCCACCTTGGCAAATCAACCAAATCTGCTCGCCTTGAGGAAGTTCTGCGGTGCGATCTGGAACAGTGCTCAATGGAATGTGGCGAGCATTTGGAACGTGACCTGCCTCAAACTCGTGGTCTTCGCGAACATCTACCACGAACTTGCCCTCAGCAATTGCGGCCTCAAGTTCATCGATGGTTACTTCATTAGCCATTTCTTTTCCTTTCTAATTCCTCTAGCTCAGCGAGAGGAAAGCTTTTTCTAGTTTTGCTTTGTCGGCGACCCCTGCCTCATCGCTTCCGCAGTGTGAGATGCCGGAGGCAATAAGCGTGAAGGCAGCGCGACTGATGGCGGCCTGGGCAGCGGCGAGCTGGGTGAGCACATCGGTGCACTCTCGACCCTCTTCGACCATGCGAATAATGCCGCCTAGCTGACCCTGCGCTCTGGCAAGACGCTTCTTTACAGCATCAAGATCCTCTTGGGGAATCTGCATGAATTTCAGCCTTTCAACTTGACGATTCAGATTATAGCACATACCCTAGGGGGTATCTTGAAAGGATCAACCATGAAGATTTTGAAGTTTTTTGCGGCAGCCCTAATCGCTATGTTCGCAGTGGGATCGCTCGCTGCGTGTGCACCCCAGAGTGAAGACCCAGCTGCTTATGCTGCGGTAATTGACGTTCGCACTCCAGAGGAGTGGGCGGCGGGCCACCTTGAGGGTGCAGTTCGAATTGGCATCGCAGATGCTGACTTTGCAGCGCAGCTTGAGACTTTGGACAAGAGCGCTGACTACTACATCTACTGCCGCAGCGGTAACCGTGCGGGTCAGGCAATCGACTATATGAAGTCGGCTGGCTTTACTGGCAAGTTGGTAAATGGCGGCTCACTGGAGAACGCCGCAGCTCAAACCGGCCTTGCCGTGGTCACTGGGGAGTAGTTTCAAGGACCAAGTCAGGGGTAAAAGCGTTAAGGTTGTTCTAAACAATCTTTAGGGCTTAGTTGTGAAATCCATCAATCTTGCTGTTATCGCCGGGGACGGTATTGGTCCCGAGGTCACCTCCGTTGGCATCGCTGCTTTGGAAAAGGCTCTGGGCAGTGTTTCATTGGACATCACAAGCTATGACCTTGGGTCGGACCGTTACCTCGCCACTGGTGACGCTCTGACTGAGAATGACCTTGAGCAGCTTGCTCGTCACGATGCGATTTTGCTGGGTGCCATCGGAGACCCGCGAGTGCCATCTGGCGTGCTCGAGCGCGGGCTATTGCTCAAACTTAGATTTGCTTTTGATCACCACATCAACCTTCGCCCATCCAAGCTCTTTGCTGGCGTTGTCTCTCCGCTGACCAATGCCAAGAACATCGACTTCGTGGTTGTTCGAGAGGGCACCGAAGGACCTTATGTCGGCAATGGCGGAGCAATCCGTCAGGGCACCGAGCAAGAGGTGGCCAACGAGGTTTCGGTGAACACCGCATTTGGCGTCCGCAGGGCAGTTGAGTATGCCTTTGACCTAGCCGCAAAGCGCGATCGCAAGCACGTCACCCTGGTTCACAAGACCAACGTCTTGGTGCACGCCGGCAAGATCTGGCTTCGCATGGTGGAAGACGTTTCCAAAAAGTATCCAAATGTCACCCACGACTACATGCACATCGATGCCGCCACCATCCACATGGTGAACTCTCCAGAGCGCTTTGATGTGATTGTGACCGACAACCTTTTCGGTGACATCATCACCGACCTGGCCGCCGCTATTTGCGGTGGCATTGGATTGGCCGCTTCGGCTAACCTAAACCCAACCGGTGCTTTCCCTTCCATGTTCGAACCCGTTCATGGCTCAGCACCGGACATCGCAGGCAAAAACCTTGCGGACCCAACTGCAGCAATCCTCTCTGCAGCCCTGCTGGCTAGAACCCTCGGCTACACCGAGGCGGCCGGCAAGATTGAAAATGCGGTAGCTCAAGACCTAGCAAACCGCGGGGACTCAAAGCGTTCGACCGATCAGGTTGCTCAAAGCATCCTGGCTCTGATTTAGGTAGCGATTATGGAATTCAAGGTAACTAGAAACCCCAACCCAACTCCACAGGCTGAGCGCGAGGCCATTTTGGCCAACCCAGTATTTGGTGCCAAGCTAACCGACCACCAGGTGGTTGTGGTGTGGGAGAAGGACAAGGGCTGGCACTCCGCTGAGGTAATCCCTTACGGCCCAATCCTGATGGACCCATCAGCTGCGGTGCTGCACTATGGCCAAGAAATCTTCGAGGGCATCAAGGCCTACCGCCACCAGGACGGTTCAATTTGGACCTTCCGTCCGGAGGCAAACGCCAAGCGTCTGCAGCGCTCCGCGCACCGCATGGCACTGCCTGAGTTGCCAGTTGATGTTTTTGTTGAATCGCTCAGACAGTTGATTGCGGTTGACGGTGATTGGGTTCCTTCCGCCGAGGGCGAGAAGACGCTCTACTTCAGACCTTTTGAGATTGCAGCGGAGAACTTCTTGGGAGTTCGTGCCGCCCAGCGAGCCGAGTATCGCGTGATTGCTTCACCGGTTGGCCCTTACTTCACTGGAGGCCTAAAGCCAGTATCGATCTGGATTGCATTGGACTCCGCTCGTGCCGGCAAGCACGGTACCGGTGAGGCGAAGACCGGCGGCAACTATGCCGCCTCGCTATTGGCGCAGTCCAAGGGATACGAGAACGGTTGCAGTCAGGTGATGTTCCTGGATGCCGAAACCTCCACCTACATCGAAGAACTGGGCGGCATGAACCTGTTCTTCGTCTACAAAGACGGCCACGTCGTAACTCCTGGGCTAGACGGCACCATCCTGCACGGCATCACCCGTGATTCAGTAATCACTTTGCTGCGCGATCGCGGCATCGATGTTCAAGAGCGCAAGGTGACTCTGGACGAGGTGCGCTCTGGCATCAAGGCAAACGACATCGTTGAAGTATTTGCCTGCGGCACCGCAGCGGTCATTACCCCGGTTGGCATCTTCAAGTCAGAACACGAGGAAATTGTCATCGGCGGCAATGAGCCTGGCGCTTTGACCGTAGAGATGCGCAAGGAGCTCACCGGAATTCAATATGGAACCGTTGCAGATCGTCACAACTGGATGCTGAAGCTGGCAGACTAGCCCAATGAAAATTGCAAGATTCAATCTCAATGGTGAGGTTAGATTCGGTTCAGTCACAGGCGACGAAGTTGCACTATTCAAAACCAATCCATTGCATTCTAAAGAGCTTTCCGGCGATGTTGTCTCGTTAGACAAGGTCCAATTATTGGCACCGGTTACCCCAAGCAAAATCATCTGCATCGGAATGAACTACGCTGCCCATGCGGCCGAGATCGCTCAGGATGTGCCGGACGAGCCACTGATGTTTTTCAAGCCGATCAGCGCCATTATTGGTCCGGGGGAGCAAATCATTTTGCCATCACAGTCCAGCCAGGTGGAGCTGGAGGTCGAGCTGGCGGTGGTAATTGGCAAAGTGGCTAAGAACATTTCTAAGGCCGAGGCCAAGAGTCACATTTTTGGCTACACCATCGGAAACGACGTAACCGCACGTGACATCCAGTTCTCGGATTTGCAATGGGCAAGAGCAAAGGGTTTTGACACCTTCTGCCCGCTTGGGCCTTGGATCGAGACGGATTTTGATCCCAGCGGTAAATACCTTGACTCCCGAATTCAAGGTGAGAGCCGCCAGCACGCAAAGACTAAGGACATGATTTTCGACATCGAGACCATCGTCTCGTATGTGTCTGAAAACCTAACCCTGTATCCAGGAGACGTCATTCTCACCGGCTCACCAGCCGGCATCTCGCGCATCACCCACGGTGATCTGATCGAGTGCGAGATTGAGGGTATTGGTATTTTGCGCAATCAAGTTGCCTAAGCTTGTCTTTCGTTATGACGCTAATTACTGCTCCCACCACAACCGCTACCGGCTCGGACATCAAGGTTCGTTTCTGCCCCTCGCCAACCGGCACGCCACACGTTGGTCTAGTTAGGACCGCGCTATTCAACTGGGCCTATGCCAGACACGTAGGCGGCAAGTTTGTTTTCCGCATCGAGGACACCGATGCAGCCCGTGACTCCGAAGAGAGCTACCACCAAATCATTGACGCCTTGCGTTGGTTGGGCATGGACTGGGACGAGGGTGTTGAGGTCGGTGGACCTAACGAGCCATACCGTCAGTCCCAGCGCACCGAGATTTACATGGACGTGATTGACAAGCTCAAGGAGTCTGGCCACGTCTACGAGTCCTTTCTCAGCGCCGAAGAGATTGAAGAGCGCAACAAGGCCAACGGACGCGCCGTGCAGTTGGGTTACGACAACTCAGAGCGCGAGCTTTCGGAGGCTGACCGCGCTCGCTACCTTGCCGAAGGTCGTCAGCCAGCGCTAAGGCTTCGCGTTCCAGATCAGGACATCACCTTCGATGACCTAGTTCGTGGCGAGATTACTTTCCCAGCGGGATCCTTCCCAGATTTCGTTGTGGTTCGCCCAGGTGGTCAGCCGCTTTACACTCTGGTGAACCCAGTTGACGATGCCCTGATGGGGATCACACACGTGCTGCGCGGTGAGGATTTGCTGTCATCAACCCCTAGGCAAATCGCGCTCTACAACGCGATGTATGAAGCCGGCATCACCAAGTTCATTCCTCGTTTTGGGCATCTGCCATTTGTGATGGGTGAGGGAAACAAGAAGCTCTCCAAGCGAAACCCGGAGAGCAATCTCTTCTTGCACCGCGACCGCGGATTTATCCCCGAGGGACTGCTGAACTACCTGGCACTTTTGGGTTGGTCCATCGCAGCCGATCGAGATATCTTCACCCTGGAGGAACTCTGCGCCAACTTTGATGTTGCGGATGTGAATCCAAACCCTGCCCGCTTTGATCAGAAGAAGGCAGACTCAATCAACGGATCACACATTCGCCTGCTCGCACCATCGGATTTCGAGGCTCGAATTCTCCCTTACCTGCAATCATCGGGAGTGCTTCCAGCAGCTCCAAGTGCTGAGCAGTTGGCGCTCTTGACCAAATTGGCACCGCTGGTTCAAGAGCGCATCACCGTGCTCTCGGAAGCTGCCGGGATGCTGGGCTTTATGTTCGTCGCTGACGACCAACTGGCTTATGAGGAAGATGCCATCGCACAACTTCCTGAGAACGCCAAGTTGATCATCGAGACTGCAATCGCAGCACTGCGAGACCTATCGGACTTCACCACCGATGCCATCCAGGCCAAGCTCAGTGAGGCACTGGTTGATGGCCTAGGTGAGAAACCGAGAAACGCATTTGGGCCGATTCGCACCGCGTTCTCGGGAAGAAGGGTCACGCCTCCGCTGTTTGAATGCATGGAGTTTCTAGGCAAAGAAAGAAGCATTTCTCGACTAGAGGCTTTCGCTTCGTCCTACTAAGATAGAGCGTCGGGCCCAAGGCCCAACCATTGGGATATGGTGTAATTGGCAACACGAAGGTTTCTGGTTCCTTTGTTCTTGGTTCGAGTCCAGGTATCCCAGCAAGTAAAACCCGGAGGTGGATGTGCTTGATGCCATTGCCTCCGGTTTTTTGGTTTTCGCCTACATTTCAACTGCGCTGTTTCAGTTGGCTTTGATGCTGGGTGCTCCGCTAGGTGAGTATGCCTACGGTGGTCAGATGCCGGGTAAGTTACCGATCACCTACCGAGTTTCAAGTGCGTTTTCGTTCCTTCTGATGCTGGCAATCGCAGG
Source organism: uncultured Aquiluna sp. (assembly GCA_964653615.1). GTDB lineage: Bacteria > Actinomycetota > Actinomycetes > Actinomycetales > Microbacteriaceae > Aquiluna. The sequence continues at coordinate 893 of CAZZHB010000035.1, read as the reverse complement.
TCACTACCTAGCGCAGCTCGGGGTGGTGCCAATGCTGCTTCGTGCTGATCACAACCAAGTGGTGAATTGGGCCATGGTTGGATTTGCTTCGCTGGCCGCAATCATGAACAACATCACCAAATCTGCCAAGGAGAAGCGGCTTTGGGGCTCCACCACCATCGCGATGTTTCTCGCCGCGGTTGTCGTCGCCCTTTAGAGCGTTATCGACTCTCCAGGCAATAGATAGCTAAATTCCCCGCCGTGTTTGGTCACATACTCCCGAATCCTGCTGTTCTGCAGCAGATGCCCGTTGTCATTCAGAATGGCATTGTGAGTCGCGAATGCGCGCTTGGGCCTAACCTGCTCTAGGTAGTCAATCAAGTCCGAGATCTTCATCCATGGGGCAGCTGCAGGGCAGGCCAAGATTTCAAATGGGTAGTCGCACTCGGTGTAGCTATCGCCTGGGTAGTAAAGCTGAGAATTGACCAGCACCCCGACGTTCTGCACCAGCGGGATAGAGCGGTGAATCTCCTGATGTAGATCACCAAAGAAATCCAAGCTGAATTCACCAACCTGAGCGTGATCACCATGGGTTACTGCCGTGCATGGGATGTCCCCAAGTTTTGCAACCACGTCTAGAGGGCCAAAGAACTGCACCTGCGGAAATTGTCTTTGAATTGCCTCGATGTGGGGCAGGTAACTGTGGTCATCATGCAGATGCGTCAGCACCACGCCCACCACGTTTGTTAGCTCTGGAAGCTTCGGGGAGTAGATGCCCGGGTCCACCAATAGTTGTTGGCCCGACTGCTCGATTTGCAAAAAAGCATGATCGAATTTGGTGATTTTCATGGTTACCGCCTTAGACAACAGTCTATGTTTGTGGCATCTGAGAAAGGTCGGCAATGAAGCCAATT
>CAZZHB010000034.1:0-11816 GCA_964653615.1 uncultured Aquiluna sp. | reverse complement strand
GCACAGAGTCGATCTGCAGGTGTTGCTGCTTGGTGGGGAAGATGCATTGACCTGGCTGCACTCAATCACCTCACAAAACATCAAGAACCTCAAGCCTGGCGATTCCACCGAGACCCTGGTGCTCACGCCCAACGGCCATATCGAGCACCAGATCAAGGTGATTGCATTTGATGGCGGGCTGTATCTGATTGTGAATAGAGAAAAGGCCCCTGCATTGCTGCAGTGGCTGACACAAATGCGGTTTCGATCCAAAGTTTCGATCTCGGAAACGGATCTCGAAGTCTGGGGCGGCTTTGGCAATCTTGCACTGAGCGATTTGGTTTGGGTCGATGGTTTTGATTCCGAACCTAAAGGTTCGGTTCGTTATGCCGAAGAAGTTGCAAGCTTTCCCTACCGAGAATACTTACTGCCATCGGGCCAAAAGCCAGCCCTAACCGAGGCTGGAATGCTGGCGTTTGAAGCCCTGAGAATTGCTGCCGGCAGACCAGAGATTACCGATGTGGATGAGAGGTCACTGCCTCATGAGTTTGACTGGTTGGCATCCTCGGTTCACCTGACTAAGGGTTGCTACCGCGGCCAGGAGACGGTGGCCAAAGTGCACAACCTAGGTCACCCGCCCAGGCGCTTGATAATCCTCAATCTTGAGGTGGGTGACACCGTTGCCAATCCTGGGGAGGAGATCTTCTACCAGGGCAAGCTGGTCGGTAAGGTGCTTGCCGGTGCACTGCACTATGAGGCCGGTTCGCTTGCGTTGGGTCTGGTCAATCGCAACACTCCTTATTTGGACCTACAGGTTTGCGGCATGACCGCATCCCAGCGGGTTTTGGTTCCAGCCGATGCTGGTAAGGCAGCCAACCTACCAAGACCAAGCGCCTTCAAGCTCAGCGGCAAAAAGTGAACCCGATCAATCGAGCGCTGAGCCGAGTTGCCGATTCGCTCTGGCAGATTATGCAGCTGGTTTTGGCTTCCATCTGCGCCTATCTCATCGCAAGGTATGGACTTGGCCACCCGGTTCCGCTTTTGGCTGTCACCGTTGCGCTCTCCTCGCTGGGTTTTGCTAGGGACACCAGGCCAGGTCGAGTAGCGACCACGGCGCTCGCAATGGTCATGGGCGTTGTGCTGAGTGAGACCATGCTGGTGCTCTTTGGCCCAGGAGCGGCTCAGCTCTTGGTTGTTATCTTGTTGGCACTTTTGCTCGCCAGATTGGTCTCAGCTAACCCAACCTTTGCGCTGACTGTGGCGATGCAGGCGGTTTTAGTGCAGTTGCTAGATGCACCAACCGGCGGGGATTTTGCGAGGGTAATCGACGGCCTTATTGGCGGTTTAGTGGCGCTCGCTTTCACGGCATTGGTGCCGCGAAACCCAATTCGCCTCTCCAGGGCAGACTCTCGAGTGCTATTTGCAACCATCAAAGAGACTTTGGCCAAATTACGTGAGGTATTGCTGACCGCGGATAAGGCCACGGCTGATCTCGCGCTTGAGAACATTCGCCAGACCCAACCGCTGGTGGATAACTGGAAGAGCTCTTTGGAAAGTGCTGAGGCGATTGCCAAAATCTCCCCTTTTTATCGCTGGGCGCAGAAGGAAGTCGCCGACCAAAAAGTTCTTTTCGCAGGTCTCGATCTAGCAACTAGAAACTTGCGTGTAATCACCAGGCGCGTGGACTTTTTACTTGAGGACCAAAGCCCGAGACCTCAGTTAGCGGCAGTTATTGCAAAGACGTTGATTGCAGTTGACCTCTTGGAGCAAAGCTTGGACGATTTTTCACTGCGAGCCAAGGCCCAGAAGTACTTACTCAAACTGCTAAAGCAACTTGACCCAAAGTCGCTGGGCGAGGTTGGTTTGAGCGAGCTGGTGGTCTTCATGCAGCTCCGCCCCATGATTGTGGACTTGGCGATTGCGGCCGGGGTTGAACCTGCCAAGGCGCGTGAGCTGTTGCCGCACGTTGACTAAACTTGGGGCATGACTTACAACCTAATCTTGCTTCGCCACGGCAACAGCGTCTGGAATCAAAAGAACCTATTCACCGGTTGGGTGGATGTCGATTTGAGCGACCAGGGTCGCGAAGAGGCCAAGCGTGCCGGTGAACTTTTGGGTGAGTCGGGTCTAAAGCCAGATTTGCTTTACACCTCGGTTCTAAAGCGTGCCATCAACACCGCTCACATCGCTTTGGATCAAATCGACCGCAACTGGATTCCTACCCTGCGTTCTTGGCGCCTCAACGAGCGCCACTACGGATCGCTGCAGGGTCTAGACAAAGCTGAAACCCTGGAGAAGTACGGAGCGGAACAGTTCCAGATTTGGCGTCGTAGCTATGACGTGCCACCACCAGCCATTGCGGATGACAACCAGTATTCCCAGGTTGGCGACGAACGCTACGCAGATTTGGGCAACGATGTCCCGCGCACCGAATGCCTGAAGGATGTTTTGGTTCGCATGATTCCCTACTGGGAGTCTGAGATTTCAGTTGCCCTAAAGGCGGGCAAGACTGTATTGGTCACCGCCCACGGCAACTCGCTGCGCGCATTGGTTAAGCACCTAGATGGCGTAAGCGATGAGGAAATTGCCGAGCTAAACATTCCTACCGGAATCCCACTGCACTACAAGCTGGATGCCAACCTAAAGCCATTGGTTGCCGGTGGCGAATACCTTGATCCTGAAGCTGCTGCAGCCGGAGCTGCTGCCGTTGCTAACCAGGGCAAGAAGTAGCAAACGCCTTTTAGTCGTGCCACTCACCGGTCTGCAAGAAGCTGACCTTCGAGGAGATGTCAACGACGTGGTCGGCAAAACGCTCAAAGTAGCGAGACGCTAGCGTCACGTCGACGGTATACATAGCGTTTTCTTTCCACTCTGGGCTAAGCACAACATCAAACACCTTGCGGTGTAGGCGGTCCACCGCTTCGTCTCTGGCCTGAATTTCGCGCACCAGGTCAGTGTCGGTGTTTTGCAACAACTTGATCGCCTTGCCAACTAGCTCAAGATCGATGCGAGCCATGTCTTCGAAAGTCTTGCGAAGTGAAGCCGGGATGGCATTGCCGGGGTAGCGATAGCGGGCGATAGCAGCGATGTGTGAAGCCAAAGAACCCATGCGCTCCAGCGATGCTGACATACGAAGAGCCGAAACCAAAATGCGAAGATCGCGAGCCACCGGGCTCTGGGTTGCTAGCACTTTGATCACTAATTCATCAAGATCGAGAGCTTTAGCCTCATTGGCCTCTGCCAGCGCCAAAGCCTCATCGGCCAAAGTCACATCTGAGTTGAGGAATGCTCGCGAAGCTTTGTCCATGATCGACTCGGCATTTTCGGCAAGGTTAACCAGGCGTCCTTGAACATCTGCCAGTGCATTTTGAAAAATACCGTGCATCGCTTTTCCTACATCTCTACTAGTGGTGCCGAGCCTCTCAAGACTTGGCTAACTCAAGGTTAATTCGTAACCAACCAAAAGCAAACTTGCCGAGCCTAAGCAAATGGTTCCCATAGTCTTGACCTCGAAGGAAACTGTTAACCTAGTTAACGTCCAGCGATTTAGAAAGCGGGTGGCCCATGGGGTTTCTCTCCTCCCGCCGCGCTGCCAAAGAAGAGTCCAGAGACTTCGATGCCTTTCAAAGTATCGCCGCCCAGGTAGTAGACGTGATGGCCACCGCGGGTGTGGTTCTAGATCTGAGCAATAACGTGCTCCGCGCGTCCCCAGGCGCCATTCAGTTGGGCTTGGTGCAAAACCGACGCTTGATTCATTCATCGCTTCTGAAGCTCGTGGAAAAGGCAAAGCAGACTTCTGGGGCAGTGCAAAAAGAATTGTTTCTAGAAACCGGCCTTCGTCGCGAAAAGATTTGGGTGGATGCCAGGGCTGCACAATTTGGTGGCGAATACGTGATGCTCTTGGTTGACGATCGAACCGAATCTAAGCAACTCGAGGACACCAGACGCGATTTCGTGGCGAATGTTTCCCACGAACTAAAGACCCCAATCGGGGCAATTGGACTTTTGGCTGAGGCGATCCAGGGCGCAACCGATGATTCTGAGATGGTCAAGAAATTTGCTGCTTCGATGCAAAAGGAAAGCCAGAGACTAGCCAATTTGGTGCAAGAGTTGATTCAGCTCTCCAAGGTGCAAGGCGCCAGGGTTGGTGAAAACTCCTCCGAGGTCGACCTAGCCGCTGTCATCACCGATGCGGTGGACAGAAACCTTCTGCTTGCTCAGCAGCGGAATATTCGTGTGGTCTCGAGCGCCGAGCCCGGCACCAAAGTTTTGGGCGACTACGAGATGCTGGTAACAGCAGTCAGAAACTTGATTGAGAACGCAATTGTTTACTCAAATCCCGCGAGCCAAGTCGGAGTGGGCCTAAAGGTTGTCGATGAGGTGGCCGAAATCGCTGTGACAGACTCTGGCATTGGAATTTCCGAAACCGATCAGAAACGTATCTTTGAACGTTTCTACCGAGTCGACCCTTCTCGTTCTCGTGAAACCGGAGGCACCGGATTGGGCCTTTCGATTGTCAAGCACGTAGCTGCTAACCACGGAGGCGAAGTGAGATTGTTCTCTCAGCCCGGCGTTGGCTCAACTTTTACCCTCCGACTCCCAATCGATATCCAGGAGCTGTAATGACCAGAGTGCTCGTAGTTGAGGATGAAAAGAACCTGAGGGAACCGTTGGTTTTCTTGCTCCAGCGCGAGGGCTATGACGTTATCGAAGCGGAGGATGGCAATAAGGCGCTTGAAGTGTTTCGAAGTCACGGCGCCGATCTGGTGCTTTTGGACTTGATGTTGCCAGGGCTCAGTGGCAACGAGGTATGCCGCGCGATTAGGGCCGAGAGCAATGTTCCGGTAATCATGGTTACCGCGAAGGACACCGAAATCGACAAGGTAGTTGGGTTGGAAATCGGTGCCGATGACTACGTAACAAAGCCCTACTCCTCCAGGGAGCTGCTGGCTCGCATGAAGGCAGTTCTCAGGCGCGGTGTCGAACCTCAGGCCCCCGAACACGGGCTTTTGAAGGCCGGGCCGGTGGTGATGGACATCGAGCGTCACGTAGTGACCGTGAACGGTGAAAAAGTCCAGATGCCGCTCAAGGAATTTGAGCTACTAGAACTGCTGCTAGAGAACGTAAACCGAGTGCTTACTCGCGGGCAGATCATCGACCGGGTTTGGGGCTCAAATTACTTTGGCGACACCAAGACTTTGGATGTCCACGTCAAACGAATTCGTTCAAAAATTGAGGAAGACCCTGCTCGCCCGAAGCACCTAATGACGGTTCGCGGCCTAGGTTACAAGTTCGAGATTTAGTTCAGCGCTTCGGCGTACTGGCGGTATTCCTCTAGAGCGCCGTCCATAACTGGAACGTTCAGCACGTAAGGGTCTCCGCCGCCTGAAACTGCGACCTCGTGAATCTGACCGGGGACGCCGTCAAGCTGGAAAGTGATTGGCTCAGTGCCGTTGTAGCCAAGGTCAAACTTGGTGCCAGCCTTCACCGCAAACTCAACGCGAACGTCCTGGCCGGCGGCATCCTTGGTCTGAACGCTAGCCATCAAGTCTTCCATTGAAGAGTTCACGAATGAGCCGATCAAAACTGCCTTACCGCTCTCACCCTGAATCAATAGAACATTGCGCGCCTTTAGGTTCTGAGCGTCAACCTGAACGCCATCGCTTGGTGCGTAAGGGTCCAAAGATGCAACGTTGTGAGACAACGAGCAACCAGCTAGCGAAAGGGTGGCCAGGGCCATCAGGGACAAAGAAGTAATTTTCTTTACGTTCACGAATGCTCTCCAAAGGACGTATTAGCCCAAGTCTAGCCTAGGAATTGGCCCCGTTCTGTGGTAAACTTGCGGTTTTGGAGCCGAAAGAAGCGCATGAAATTTGAAGTTGGCGAAACCGTTGTTTACCCTCACCACGGAGCTGCTGAAATTATCGAAGTTTCCGAGAAGACCATTCGCGGCGAAACCAAGAAGTATCTGACCCTTCGCGTGGTGGTTCAGGGTTCAAAGCTTGAGTCCGGCTCAGAGGCAGCACCAGATCGTCCAAGCCAGGAACTAATCATCCAGGTCCCAGAAGACAGCGTCACCGAGGTCGGTGTTCGCGATGTCATCGACAAGAAGGGTGTTCAGCAGGTCTTCGACGTGCTGCGCGCAGAGTTTGTAGAAGAGCCAACCAACTGGTCTCGCCGCTACAAGGCAAACCTTGAAAAGCTTGCATCAGGCGATGTTGTTAAAGTCTCCGAAGTAGTCCGTGACCTCTGGCGTCGTGACCAGGACCGCGGCCTTTCCGCTGGTGAGAAGCGCATGCTTGCCAAGGCGCGACAGATTCTGATTTCTGAGTTGGCACTAGCTCGCAAGGTTGACGAGACTAAGGCCTCCGCTGAGCTCGACAAGGTATTGGCCAGCTAAATCATGAGCGTTGCGGTGGTTTTAGTTGCCGCCGGCAACGGCGAGCGGCTCGGTGCGGGCATTCCCAAAGCGCTGGTAACCGTTGGCGGAAAATCACTGCTTCAGCACGCGCTGACCTCAATTCAACAATTCCAACCTGCTCAGCTTGTAGTGGTTGCCCACGAAGATCATCTGCAGGAGTTCGAAGCCCAGGTGAAGGCCAACTATCAAGGTGAATTTGCCATTGCACCTGGAGGAAACTCTCGCCAAGGTTCGGTTGCAAATGGCCTGGCGCTGGTTACGCAAGATTTGGTTTTAGTGCACGATGCCGCGCGCTGCTTTGCAAGCGCTGCGTTGTTTGATGCTGTTGCCAAAGCTCTGGAATCCAACCAGGTGGTGATTCCCGCAATGCCGGTGACGGACACCGTCAAGCGAGTCGATGGCAACCGCGTTTTAGGCACTGAAGATCGCAGCACTTTGCGCCTATCGCAGACTCCGCAGGGGTTTAGGACTCGAGAGCTAAAGCAAGCTCTTGCCCAAGCTTCAGCAGACTTTACGGACGAAGCTGCATTGATGCAATCGTTGGGATACCAGGTTGAGTCGGTTGCAGGTGAAGCTGCAGCCTTCAAGGTGACCACCGGAGATGATCTCGATAGAGCCAGGCATGACTTTGGTTCGAGCGCTACCGGTATCGGAACCGATGCGCACAAGTTCTCGGACTCTGGCCAGTTGGTGTTGGGCTGCCTGGTTTGGCCAGAGCTGCCAAAACTCGAGGGTCACTCTGATGGCGACTCGATTGCCCACGCAATTGTTGATGCCTTGCTGTCGGCAGCTGGTCTTGGCGATATCGGTTCGAACTTTGGTGTCGATCGCCCTGAGTTTGCTGGCGCAAGTGGCGAGGTGTTTATCTCGGAGACCCTAAAGATGCTGACAGCCAGAGGTTTCGGCGTTCAAAATGTTGCAGTTCAGGTGGTTGGCGATAAGCCAAAGATCGGGCCTAGAAGAGCTGAACTTGAGACCAAGCTTTCGAGCGTGGTTGGAGCCCGGGTCTCGGTCGGCGCAACCACAACCGATGGACTTGGTTTCCTTGCGGATTCTAGGGGAGTTGCAGCGGTTGCAACGGCGTTGTTGAGGGTGCTTGGTTAGGCTTTGGACATGAAGATTTTTGATACTAAGACTGGGCAGTTGCGGGAGTTCACCCCGATCGCAGCTGGCCAAGTCGGTATCTACGTCTGTGGTCCAACTGTTCAGTCCACAGCTCACATCGGTCACCTTAGATCAGCGCTGTCCTACGACGTTATGTCCAGGTGGCTTAGGCACTTGGGGCTCGAAGTAACTTTGGTTCGTAACGTCACAGATATCGATGACAAGGTTTTGGAAAAGGCTGTCGAGCAAAAGCAAAACTGGTGGTCGCTTGCCTATGCCAACGAGCTGTTGTTTGCCGCGGACTTCAGAAAGCTAGGCATTCAAGCCCCAAGCTATGAACCGCGAGCCACCGGTCACATTCCGCAGATGCTTGAGCTAATCGCCACGCTAATTGAGCGTGGTCACGCCTACCGAGCACTGGATGGTAGCAGCAATGTCTACTTCGACACTGCGAGTTGGTCAAGCTATGGTGAGCTAACCAACCAATCACCGGATGACATGGATGGTCAAGAGAGCTCCCCTGATAAAAAGCGAGCACAGGATTTTGCTCTCTGGAAAGCTGCCAAGCCTCAGGAGCCGACCACCGCAGCTTGGGATTCGGAGTTTGGTCGCGGAAGACCGGGTTGGCACATTGAGTGTTCAGCGATGGCAAGTCACTACTTGGGCACGCACTTCGATATTCACGGCGGCGGGCTTGACCTTCGCTTCCCACACCACGAAAACGAACTAGCGCAATCGAGTGCAGCTGGTCACCGCTTCGCAAACCACTGGGTTCACAATGGGTTGGTTACGGTAGCGGGTCAAAAGATGAGCAAGTCTCTTGGCAATTCGGTGTACTCAAGTGACCTGTTTGAGCTCGCAACTGCACAAACTGTGCGCTACTACCTAAGCTCTGCCCACTACCGCTCGGTTTTGGATTACCAGCCATCGGTGCTGGCTGAGGCGGATGCCGCTCTTGGACGCATCCTGGGCTTTTTGGAGCGCGCTAAGCGTGAACTTGCACCGACTCGCTTCAGTCAAAAAGACCCTCAAATCGAGATTCCTTCTGAATTTGCGGCCGAGATGAACGATGACTTCAATGTCCCAGCGGCGCTCGCGGTGGTTCACGAACTGGTTCGCTCCGGCAACTCAGATCTTGACGAGCAGAGATTGCGAGAGGCAGCTCAAAAGCGCGATCAGGTCGATTTAATGCTTGAGGTGTTAGGTCTGGCACCTAGCCAGTGGCAGTCTCAGGTTTCCAGCGAGCACCAGGCGCTCGATTCTCTGGTGCAGGCCCTGATTGCAGAGCGTGACAGTGCTCGCGAGTCAAAGGACTACGCCACCGCCGATCGAATCAGAGATCAACTTTCCGCAGCCGGCATCGAGCTTTCGGATTCACAAAACCAAACACACTGGAGTCTGAACTAATGGCAAAAATTGGAAGGCCCGGAGCGGCCAAGGGTAAAAAAGGCGCGACCAAGGGCACCGGTGGTCACGGCCGTCAGGCTCTAGAGGGTCGCGGTCCAACCCCTAAGGCTGAAGACCGCCCATACCACAAGGCATACAAGGCCAAGAAGGCCGCCGCGGCTGGCGTAAAACCAAAGGCCGACGCAAGACCTAGTCGCAAGGGTGAGTTCGTTGCAGGACGCTCTGGCATGGGCGCTCGGGCAATCTCAGGTGAAGTGCTTTCCGGGCGTAACTCGGTCGTCGAGGCACTAAAGGCCAAGATTCCAGCCACCGCGCTTTTCATCGCGCAGCGCATCGAGATGGATGACCGAGTCAAAGAGGCAATCGCGATCGCAAATGGTCGCGGTATTCCGCTTTCCGAGGTGACTCGCGCCGAGATTGACCGCATGACCGGTGGCGACAGCGTTCACCAGGGAATCGCACTTCAGGTTCCGCCATACAACTACAAGCACCCGATGGAGCTTCTGGATCGCGCACTATCCACCGGCCACCTTCCGCTTTTGGTTGCCCTTGATGGTGTGACTGACCCTAGAAACCTAGGTGCGATTATTCGCTCAATTGCAGCCTTCGGCGGACACGGTGTGGTTCTGCCGCAGCGCCGAAGCGTCGGCGTCACCGCAGCGGCCTGGAAGACCAGTGCCGGTGCAGCTGCACGTATGCCAGTTGCTCTGGCATCAAACCTCAACCAGACCATCAAGGAATACAAGCAGCGCGGAGTTTTTGTCATCGGCCTAGACGGTGATGGCGATGTAATGCTGCCTGAATTCACACTTGCCGACAAGCCACTGCTGGTAGTGGTCGGTTCAGAAGGCAAGGGGCTATCTCGTCTGGTTCAGGAGAACTGCGACCAGGTGGTTTCGATTCCAATTACCGCAACCACAGAATCACTAAATGCGGGCATTGCGGCATCAGTAGCGCTTTATCAGATTGCGAGCATGCGGGCCTAAACCCGATCTCTCCAGTCGCCTTCTTCATCATCGTCTTCAACAACGATTAGGCCAGACGGCACGGGTTCAGCCAAGGTAATGCTCTCGGTGGTTGGCATACCAATCAGCGCTTCCTCATCGCGTCGCTTAGAGAGCACCTCGTTCACATAACTTCGCACCGCGTCCAGCAGCGAAACATCGTGCCCGGCCGCTTCTGACTTGTACCAGCGATGCTCTAAAACCTCGTGGAAGACCTCGGCAGGTTCGAGCTTGCCGGTGTATTCGCTAGGAATTGCACCCACCACCGGCTCATAAACTTCGCTGAGCCACTCGTGGGCCAAAACCTCTTCATCGGCTCCGGGGCGCTGGTGGGCAAGTCGATACTCGTCAATGTCATTCAACAGGCGTCTGGCCTGATTCTCTTCGACATCTAATCCAGTGAGCAACAAAAGCCTTCTCGCGTGGTGTCCGGCATCCACGACCTTTGGCTGAATTCTCACCTTGGTGCCATCGGCTTCTTGGCTCATCGAAAGTTCTTCGATGTCAAATCCAAGATCATTCAGGCGCTGCACTCGCCTGGAGATTCGCCAGCGCTCCGAGAGGTCAAAAACCTCAGTTGCCGTGAGCTCTTTCCAGAGCTCGTGATACTTATCCACGATGCGCTGGCTGATTTCATTGGCATTGATTTCAGAGGCAGCCTTACCGGAGGCAATCAAGTCCATTAGCTCACCGGCGATGTTTACGCGCGCAATCTCAAGGTCATTTTCCCGCTGACCATTCGAGAGCCTGGAGTCGTAAAGTTGCCCGGTTTCCGCATCCACCAGATAGGCGGCAAACTTTCCGGCATCTCGCCTGAACAGTGTGTTAGACAGCGAAACATCCCCCCAGAAAAATCCAACAAGGTGGAGTCTTACTAGAAGTAGCGCTAGTGCATCGACCAAACGCTTTGCAGTTTGTTCCCTTAGTCCCTGGGACCACATCGCACGATAGGGGAGTGAGAACTTCAGGTGCCGGGTAATAAGCACCGCAGGCAGATCCTCGCCATTTTCATTAGTGCGATTGTTGATGATGGCAAATGGTTCCACGCAAGGAATGTCTAGTTTTTCTAGCTTGCGAAGCATCTCGTATTCGCGCTTTGCCAGATCATAGAGAGTCTCTTTGATGGCAATGACGTGATCGCCGAGGTGGGCGAATCTCACTGTGTGACGGGAGAGGCCCTTCGGCAGTGCCGCAATGTTTTCTTTAGGCCAGTCCTCCAACGGCAAATGCCACGGCAGATCCAGAAGTGCTGGTTCTGCCGTGGCAGCCGTGATGTTTAGTTGATTTGGCATTGGCCCTTAGTTGAGGCGCTCGCCACTCTCTGCGTCGAAGACGTGAACAGCTGAGGCATCTGCCTGCAGGTGGATGCGGTCTCCGGCCTTAGGGTGGTCGATTGGGTCAACGCGAACCACAATGTTGTGCTCCTGGCCGTCTAGGTTGACACGACCGTATAGGTAGCCGTCAGAACCTAGTTCTTCAACTACGTCGACGTCAACCTCTAGGCCGTGTGCCGAAGGCGACAGCTTCTCTGGGCGGATACCTACGGTTACGCGGTTACCAGAAGCCTTGGCGAGGATGTCACGGTCGATTGGTAGAACCGCGTCACCAAACTGAACGCCACCGTCGATGATCGGAAGCTGGATTAGGTTCATGGCTGGTGAGCCAATGAATCCGGCCACGAATACGTTGGCTGGGCGGTCGTATAGGTTGCGAGGAGTGTCTACCTGCTGCAGTAGGCCGTCCTTCAGCACCGCTACGCGGTCACCCATGGTCATAGCCTCAACCTGGTCGTGGGTCACGTAAACAGTGGTGACTCCTAGACGGCGCTGAAGCGATGCGATTTGGGTACGAGTCTGAACGCGAAGCTTGGCGTCAAGGTTCGATAGTGGCTCATCCATGAG
>CAZZHB010000033.1:0-12108 GCA_964653615.1 uncultured Aquiluna sp. | reverse complement strand
TTGTTGCGCTAGCGATTGCGATTCATAACTTTCCCGAGGGGCTCGCAACCTTCCTGCTGGTATTAGATGATCCGCAAATTGGCATTGGGCTCGCAATCGCAGTCGCCATGCACAACATCCCCGAGGGCATTGCGGTCTCTGTGCCGGTCTATTACGCCACAAAGTCCCGAGCCAAGGCATTTAGGCTCAGTTTCCTCTCCGGCCTTGCAGAGCCGGCTGGAGCGGTTATTGGCTACCTTTTGTTGGCGCAGTTCCTAGATAACTTTGTGCTTGGCATTTTGTTTGCCATGGTCGCGGGAGTCATGGTCTTTTTGGCAATTGACACGCTTTTGCCAACCGCTAGAAACTCGGCCCGTGGTCACCTAAGTGTCTATGGCTTTATAGCCGGCGTCGCCGTTATGGCAGCCAGCTTGGTACTTCTGCGACTTTAGATAATTCCGGTCAACTTCAGGGTAACCAGCAGCATCACAATTCCACCAATTCGGTAGACCATTCTGTTGCGCTTTCCGAATCGCTCCTCGTCCTCGGTAGCGCCCTCGCGACCAAACATCGACAGGATGCTGAGCACTAGTAGCGGTAGCGGCAGCAGTACGAAGCTGAGCTCGGCAAATGCTGGAGTGGCACCCAACCAAGTTGCCAACAGGGCCGAAGTTCCAGAGGCCACCAAGATGGTGAATGCGAGACCCGGGACGCCGGTTGGCAAGATTCTCCAGATCCAAGGAACGGTCGGGAAGCGGTCCTGGTACCAGCCGATGATGGTTGGCAGCAAGAACAGTGCCGAACCCACAAACGCCTGCCAGCCAAAGCCGACAATCGCTCCCGAGAGCACAACCCAGATGCCGTATCGAACCAGCAACGCCGAAGCCTTCTGCACTAGCGGAGAATCAGGTAGCTCGGTTGGGTTGATCTTGTTCAGACGAGCTGGGAAGTAGCGGGCAGCACCCTCTTCGAGCAGCACCCTGACCACGGCTGCAACCGCAATCGCAATACCGAAGTCGGTGACGTGGTTCGCCACGTTCAAGGTCAGTCCAGAAATTGCAGGCATTACCGAGACCATAGTCATGACTGACCAGCCGGCCATCAGAGGTGCGATTGCCAGGTCAACCAAACGCTCCCACCAAGCATCGCCGTCGCGAGCAGGCGACTTGCGAATTGTTCTGAATGCGGTTGCCAGCATGGCTGGACCAATCGCAATGATCATGACGCCCATCAGGGTCCTGATCTGGCTCATGTCTGGAAGCTGACCGTAAGCGATGATCGAACCCAAGATGAACACTAGGGTGGCGGCAAAGCCAGCGAAGGCATCAAACAGACCCAGCAGTGCAATTGCCAACATCAGGTACCAGGTCGGCGAAATCAGCATGCCATCGTTATCGATGATTGCAGCAATTGCCAAACCGACACCGGCTACCGGCAGCAGCAGGGTGGTGGAGCCCAGCATCGCACGCAGGTACGCACCGTCGTTTACAACCTTGGATAGCAGCGGCGAGATTGGTGCCAATACCAGCGCCAAATCATGCGTCAACTTATCCAAGAAGGTCAACCACTTGGATTTGAACCAGCCAAGTTTGTCTCCCCAGTTCTCCTCGACCAGCTCAATTTGATCGTGCGATACCTCTAGCTCGGACAGGTCCTCATCGCTCTCGTCTGTCTGAGGGGTTGAACCGCCTGCGCGAGATGAAGAGTTAGATGAGGAGCTTGATGAGGAGCCTGCAGATGCACCTGCTGCCGAAGCAGCAGATGCTGCCGCTGCCGCCGCAGCCGCGGCTGCAGACATGGCACCGATCAGCAGGCCAACCATCGCTGCAATCGACTGAGGTGAGCCAAGTGGATCAAATGGCACTAGCACTGAGTCGTCGCCGGTTGCGCCGATAGCCGCATCGGAAACAGAAGCTGCGTCGTCGGCTACATTCTCCTCAGGGTTGAGGATATCGTTTGGATCTAGCGGAGGCTGACCACCATCACCGGTGCCAGTTGGGTCGGTGTCGCCGTTGTTTGGAGTGCCATCGCCATCGATGTCATCGTCATTGCCATTTGGCGTGCCATCGCCATCGATATCTGGGTCTTGAGTATTCGGGTTGCCATCTCCATCAGCGTCTCCTGGCTTGCCAGGGGTGGGCTTAGGGGTTGGCTTAGGGGTTGGAGAAACGGTCGGTTTTGGTGACACCGTCGGTGACACGGTTGGGCTAACGGTAGGTGAAGAAGTAACAACCACCGAAGGTGCCTGAGGAGGAGTTGGGTCATTTACCGTGGTGACCGAAATGCTCTCGAAGCGACCGGTGCCAATTTCGTTGATGGCTGCCACGCTGATGTTGTAGGTGGTGGCGTAAGACCAGTTGCTAAAGACACACGATGAACTGGTTGTCGAGGTTACGCACTGCTGAGCGTTGTTGACCTTGACCACGTAGTTGGTGATTTCGGCACCACCATCGAAGGTCGCGTTACCCCAGGTAATGAAGATAGTTCTGTCGTCATTAACTTCGGCGTCAACCATTGCCGGAGCTGCCGGGGTGGTCACAATCTGCTGAGTAATCGAGTTGGTGTTGACCTGAACTTCAGAAGAGTAGATCGTTGTGATGGTGACGATCTTGAACTCGTACTCTGCAGATCGCTGAACCCCTGCCGAGGCAGTCGGTGAGACGCTCGCCGAGACCGAGGAAGACACACTTGGGGACGAAGAGCTGGCTAGCACAATGTTTGGAGCCTGAGCCTGGTTGAAGCCAGTGAAAGCGACCTGAGTCTGAGGTAGTGCCTGGTCGAAGCCAGCCTCAATTCCAAACAGGCCAAGGATGAACTTGGAGATGGCACCTAGGAAGTCACTAATGGCCTGCCAGATCGAGAACTCTCCGGAGGTGTTCTGCTGAGTAAAGGTGACTCCGAAGAATGCCACCGATGAGGTGGTTAGCGAAACCGTGGAAGAACCAGATACAGCAACTGGGCACTCGACATCCATGCCTGGAAGCTCACAGATTGCCACCGAGGCACTGGTTGCTTGGGCTGACAAGGTAATTGGACTGTCACCAAAGTCACCACCAACCTGACGGATCCAAACCTCATAGGAGAGGATGTCACCACTGGTGGCAAGCGGTGCGGTCCAGGAAATCTCAACCGACTCACGGTCAGATACACCGGAGACCTGCTGCGGAGCTTCGTAGTTTGGTTTTGGAGTCTTTGGCACCGATGCTGCCGACTCAAGTCCCACACCGTAGTCAGTAATCACGGCAACCGTGATGGTGTAGGCCTGGTTGTTGACCAAACCAACGATGTCACAGGTCACAGTTCTCTGGTTTTCCCCTGAGTCCGGCACGACACAGGTGTCGTCAATGACAACCTCAGTGCTTCTCACGACCTGCTCAGCAAATCCGAAGTCCATCAGTTCATCCTGCGGTGCATTCGGATCGGATACCGGTGCGGACTGGCTCACCGATGGAGAGGACGAGGACTGCGGTGAAACGCTTGAGTCAGCGCTCGAGGCAACTGGAGTGGCGATGATGCGGTAGCCGCGGATTGCCGACCCACCCTTGTAGCTTGGCTCACGGAAGGTAACCGTGATGGACTCGTTATTGGCTGCAACCGACGTGATAAACGGTGATCCGGCAGCTCTTGGCACTCCGGTGAAGCGGGTAGTTACAGCTGGCGCTGGAGCGTAACGTCCATTGCCCGCCTGTTCGGCCTTGACCTCACAGATACCGGCGTCACCAATCTCGACCAAACCATCAGCCGTCACCGTACAGGCGTGCGGATCGGCGTTGTCACCTCTGGAGTAGGTAAGTGGCAAGCCAGCGTTAGATTCTCCAACCATGCGGAAGGCTGGGTCGCCAAAACGACGGTCTTCTGGACGCTGCAGGGTAATGGTCTGGTTCAAAGTACCAACCAGGATGATCTGCTTCACTGTCGGTGCCGGTAGGAAGTTAGTGCTGCCGTTGTGCAGCGCTTCGATCTCACAAATACCAGGGCCACCGAAGGTGATCTTGCCGCTGGAGATCGAACAAACCTCTCCCGAAGCTGTGGTCGCAGCCGACCAGGTAGCGATACGAATGGTTGGGCTGAGGCTGGTTCCAGAGACCAGATCCAGACCGTTCACGCTGACAGCTACTGGCACGTATTCAGAGCCAGAGCTTGGGAAGTTAGGCACCGCACTGGTGAACTTCACGACCTGCGGAATCTTGGCCACGGTCACGGTGTAGGAACCGGTGCCGCTGGTAGGCGAGCTGGCAGCCAAGAAGTCATTCGTGGCACGCTTTGACGCACCGATCGAACAGGTGCCAGCCTTATCACCAATCAGCCAGAACTGAACTTCACCCGACGAGGTAATGGTTTGCTGCTGGATGGAGCAGGAGTCACGACCGGAGAGGATGCTGTATTCAACCGCACCCGCTCCAGAACCACCGGTGGTGAAGAGGCGAATCTTGTCTTCGTAGTTCACGGTGGTCGGGGACGAGATGAACAGCGGAGTCTGTGGGGCTGGAACCACGGTCACATCCAACACAGCCGCTACCGGTAGATAGTTGGCATTTCCGACCTTGGTTGCAGTAATGCGGCAGGCAAGACCGGCGGCACCTTGCGAACGCTTCACGCTGCCAGGGAACAAAGTGTCACCGATGACAACACAGCCATCGCCCATAGCGGTGTAGATCACATCAGAGCTGGTGATAGTTCCACCTGAGATGTCCATGCGAAGCGGCACACCAAAGTCCAGAGTCTTCTGGTAGAGGCGGCTACCACTACGAAGAGTCTGGAACGAGATTGTGCTCGCTACGTTCTGCGCTGAGACCTCTTGAATCTCAATCGGAGCCTGTGTGGCCTGAGCAATTGTGAAGGTAGAACGAGCGGAGGTAGCAAGCCAACGACCATTTTGTGCAATTTCAACATCGATCACACAGGTACCAGCTCCGAGAATCGATGCGACACCGGTTGAGCTATTCACCGAACAGATGGCACTAGATGCGCTGGTCACCGAGTAGTTCACTGAAGCCGAGGCGGTCTCGGTCACAAGAGTTGCGGACACGGTTGGGAACTGACCGTTGCGAGGTGGTGCATAGGTCTGGTTCGAGTAAGCCAAGCTGACGCTTGGGCGCTTCATTACGGTTGCGCTGAAGGAAATCTCAGGCACTGAGCCTCCGGCGCTGAATACCACGCTGTAGACCTCATCTGGTGATCCGACCAAGCCCAGGTTCGTAAAGCTTGCGGTTCCGCCATTCAGATTCACAGTTGCGCTTCCGGTTAGGGTACCCAGAGTTCCACCCGCAACCGTGGCACGGATGGCAGTGCCATTGGTGGTGGAGGCAAAGTTACCCCAGGCGTCATAGGCCCTAATCACCGCGGTGGAGGAGAAGGTCGAACCATTGAGAATGCTCTGGTTGGTAATCGCAGGCTCGAACTGAATTCGCGAAGCCACACCTGGGTTCACTGTGAACTCAGTTGAGGTCCAAGACGAAAGTGCTAGCGCCTGGTAGGCAGCGAAGGCCACGGCGTCAGAACTGGAGAGCGTCGCCGAGGAGGTAATAGCTCGCAACTGGTCTCGAGTAGCATTCGAATCATTTACAGTCTGCTGCGCCAGAACCTCAGCATCGGTCGGGGTTCGAACCAGCAGTTGGTAGGTGTGTGGCACATTGCCATTCATAACCTGACCGATGACCCTAAGGCCTGGGAAGCTGACCACACCGGCCTGGACGGTGCGGATCTTGTTTCCAATTAGGTAGGCGTTTGGATCCGAGGAGATCAGCTCAACAATCACCTTGGTGAAAGAGTCGTTGGTAGCAACGTTGTCCTGCAGATCAAGCAGACGAACCCGCACGGTGTTGGTTAGGTTTTCACCAACCACACCTCCAAGATCACCTGGGTTTACAACTACATCATCAATGACCTGGATGCGCTTTGCGGCTCCCGGCGCCAACTTGAAGTTGTTGGTGGTCACCGACAGCGCAGGTGAGATTGAAGCGTCATCACTGGTGATGGTGAAGTTGAAGTCGATGTCAGCGGTACCGCTCACGGTGAAGCCCGAGAACTCGAGCTGTCCCTGGCTGGACTGGTAGCGAGCCTGAGCGGTGGTTAGCGTTCCATTGGCTCCACCGGTGTTGAGCGCAACCTGGAATGAGTAGGTACCGGTGGTAACTCGGTTGCCTGCCGCGTCGCGAATCTCAATCATTGGGTGGCTTAGGAGCTGGCCTCCAGCTGGACCACCAAATGGCTGGGTTAGCACAACCAGGGAAGCCGGAGCACCCGCGGCTACCTGGAAAGCATTCGAGGTGGCACTGGTGAAGCTGTAGGCACCGGTTGAGGCGAAGGTTAGGAAGTAGTTGGTTCCAGGAGTCGCCATTAGCTGAAGACCGGCAAAGTTTGCAGTTCCATTACTGATGGTTGCCGAAATGGTTCCAGCAAGGGTTGCTGGGTTTCGGTTGGAGCTAATGGCAGCGGTGACCACAATCTCAGAGTGCGAGCTGACGTGGTTGCCGTAGGCGTCTACTAGGCGAACAATCGGAGCCGCATCACCTAGGGCCTGGGCAACCTGGTAGCTGTTGGCTGGCTGGCGATCAATGCGCAGGCCGGTTGGGTTACCGAAGGTGACCTGAAGGGTGTTGCTTTCTGTGGAGACCAAACCGAGGCTGGAGGCCACGAACTCTAGGTTGTAGTCCTCGCCAAGCAGACCGCCGAGCTTTAGGTCATTGATTGAAACCACACCGGCACTTACGGTGAACTTACCGTTTGAACCCGCAGGCAGAATCAGGTCTCCGCCGGTGCCCAAGAGCCTTGGCTCAATCTGGGATAGCGAGTCACCGGTTACTACGTTGCCGTAGCGGTCCAAAAGTCGCAGCGTGAAGCCACCGATGTTCTCGCCGGCCTTTCGAGTAGGCGAGCCATTGTCTGCGGCAGGCTGAGTCTGAATGTCCAGGGTCACAGCGGTGTTGTGAACCAGGTTGAACTCTCTTGAAACTGCCTTTTGCTTGCCGGTCGCAACAAAGTCGAGACGGTAGGCGTGACCAGGCAGACCAATCACAACCAGGTTGTCGAAGGTTGCCGATCCATCAGCTGCGGTTGCGACCTGGAAGGTTCCGGTAGCACTCTGGGTGGCCTGAGAGGATGCGGTCTGAACCAGGATCGCGGAGATGGTGACGCCAGCGGCAGCCACGTTGTTGCCGTAGATGTCGACCAGCTGAACCTTCGGAGCTGGAATCAACTTTTCGCCAGTCTGACCACCGGTTGGAGGCTGAGCCACAATCTTCACAGCGTGTGCGACACCGTTGGTCAAGCTAATGCTCTGGTTGGCGGTCAGCGTGATGCCGCCGTAGCTTGCCTCGTAGGTTACGTCGTAGGACTTAACCGCACCACCAAATGCCAAACCATTGATCGTCACATCACCGTTAGCGATGTTCACGTTCGCTTGAGCTGGGACCGAACCACCGGTTGAAATGCGAACCGCAATTTGACCGGTTTCGGTGACCAAGTTGCCCATGGCGTCCTTGACCAGAAGTCTTGGTGGGGTGGCAACCGCAACACCAGCTTGAGCTCCAGCGGCTGGAGTGTGAACCTGCAACTGGGCTGGTAGACCTGGGCTTACAGAAATCGCGTTAGCGCTGACTGAGAAGTTTCCGGCGATGAAACGCAACTGGTAGTTCTCAGTGGTCAAACCGTTCAAGATGATCTCTGGGAACGAAACGTAGCCGGCATTGATCTTGGCCGAGAGGGTTCCGGAGAGGTTTCCACTGGTGCCAGCCGCCAGCTCAGCTCGGACCAGTGTGCTGGAGTCATTGGTAACCACGTTTCCGAAGCGGTCTGCCAGCACCATGGTTGGGTATGAGAACTGACCGGCTTGAGTACCAGGGATCATGAATCCACTGCGGACATTTGCCGGCTGGTTAGTCATCATCAACTGAGCCACATCACCCGGGATGACTCTGATGTTGGCACTGGTGGTGCTAACCAACGCGGAAGCCTGGTAGCTGCCCAGGAATTCAAGCTGGTAAGGCTCGGTGATGGCACCGACAAAGCGCAGGTCGTTGAAGGTTGCGACACCGTTGACTACTGTCACACTGCGCTGCACCTCAGTTGCAGGTGTTACCTGGTCACTCTGCACCAGTGAGGAGTTTGCGGTGTTCACCAGGCTTGAGATGGTCGCGGTGATTACCGAAGAGTTATCCCACAGAACCACATTGCCGCGGTTGTCCAAAACCTCAATCACAGGCTGCGGAGCAAATGCCTTGCCGGCCTGAACTAGGTAAGCCGAGACCGAAGCACTGTAGGAACCAGGTTGGGTTTTCACGCGCAGCTGGAAAGGATCTCCAGCCTGAAGCGATACCCGCTGCGAGGTGGAGAAGGAGCGAGCGTTGTCAGTGTAGGTGTAAACCAAGGTGTAGCTGGATACATCACCCACCAGAGCAATGTCACTGAAGGTGACAAAGCCGGAGCTTGGGAATCTAACAACTGGTGAACCAGAAATAGTGGCATCGCCGATGACATCGATCTGCACTGAACCAGGCGCACTGGTTGCTAGGTTGCCGAAGGCATCGAGCAAGCGAACCGCAGGCTGGGTTTCCATGACATTTTCGTGGCGAGCGCCGGCCGCCAACCTGGTGATCTCGATCTGTGCAGGTGCTGCAGCCACCACAGTCGTACTAAAGGTAGAGCTACCGTTTGCCTTGCGGACCAGAGTTGAACCCTGCCAGCTGGCGGAAACCGCAACCTCGTAGTCACCTGGGGTTGCCACAAAGGCGAAGTTGGAGAAGGTGGCCACACCGTATTGCGAGGTGGCAGTGGCACCACTTTGACGAACAAACTTGCCGTTCGCGATTGGTGAGACTGAAAGGTTCAGAGCTACCGCGGAGTCGCCGGTGGTCGGGTTACCAAACTGGTCGAAGGTGCTGACCACAATGTTCGAGTACTGCGAACCAACTACGTAGGAGTTGGTATTTGTCACATTGGTGATCATGAAGGAATACGGGTCACCGTGAACCATCTGGAAGCTTGTGGTTTCGTCGCTGGTGGCGGTAAGCACAGCCTGGCTGTCAGTTGCTCCAGCAATCGAGAAGACTGTCGCCTTGAAGGTGTAGCGACCGACCTCAGCACTGAACGAGATTCCTGGGAAGCTCGCAACACCGTTTACTGCGGTTCTTGGCGACACGGTGGCAATCTCAGAGGAACCGCTCATCAAAGCTAGGACAACCTGTGAGGTGCTGTCCGGAGTTACTCGGTTGCCCGATGAGTCGATCAGCTCTACGACAGGTGCTGGGTTGAAGACCTTACCGGTGACAATCGAGTTTGGCGCTGAGCTCACAAATCGAACGCCAGTTGGGTTACCAGGAAGCAGATCAACGGTCTCAACATTCGTTAGCACGGCCCCATTGGTGTTGGTGACCGAGTAGGACAATACGTAACGACCAATTGGACCGGTTAGCACCAAATTGCTCGAAGTGAACGAGACGATACCTGCGGAAGCCGACACACTAACGGTTCCCGAAAGAGTCGGCAGTGGGCCGCTACCGCCATTGATGTGGAGAACCTCAACAGTTGCGCTCAAGGTCGAGTTCGGACCGCTGGTGATCAAGCTGCCTTCGGCATCCAGGATGCGAAGTGCCGGCATTCTGCCGAAGGTTAGACCTGAGCGAACCGTGGCCGATGTGGTTGAGAGCTCCAGCTGGGTGGCAGTTCCGGCCGAAAGTGTGAACTCCTGGCTAACCACAGTCTTGCCATTGATCGGCTGACCGGCGAAGGTGGCCCTGAATGAGACCGTGTAAGGGCCAGATGCGGCATTGATTCTCAGACCGCTGAAGCTAACAACACCGTTTACTGCCCTTCCGAGCGAGCCATTGAATGAAGTAACGCGCTTGGAAACCGTGGCTGTCAACTGAGTTGTGCTATCGGTGGTGACTCGGTTACCAAAGCGGTCGATGATTTCAAACCTGATGGCACCGCTGTCACTGCTTCTGAGCGTGATGCCGGATTCTCCCCCGACAATCTCGCCGCCGGAGATAAAGCGGAAGCTGTCAGAGGCTGCCGGCAGGATCCTAAAGAGGTTGGAAACCAGCTCCGAACCTGCAACCTGGTCAATCGAGAACACGAGCGAGCTCTGTGATGTCGCAGTCGCAGAAGCACTAGAAACAATCGCACTGAAGCGAGCAACGGAGTTGGTGTTTGCTGTGCTGAACACCTCTCCGGTTAGTGACCCAGAGCTGGCGACGGCAACACTGATGGTAGCGGTTTCACTCGTGGTGCTGCCCCAGGCGTCGAGAACCCTTACCGCCACCGCAGACATAGTGCTTCCAGCAACGTAGCTGCTTGGAGGTTGAGTTCCGCCAGTGAAGCTCAGCTGCGATGCAGCTCCACCGACAATTGCGACGCTAGAGGTGGTTGAAAGCGTTCCGCCGTAGCTGAAGGTCAGCGCGTGGGAGGTGGTGGTGCCAGCACCGATCACAACACCGCTAAAGGTTGCGAATCCAGCTGTGCCACTAACAGTCGAGATGTTTGCGAAGACTGTCTGGGTGGACGAAACCTGAGGAGACGCGGACGTGGCGGACATGAAAGACATGCCAACCTGAGGACTTGTGGTAGCCCACGATCCTCGCGACCAGTCGGTTACTAGGTTTCCGTAGGCATCGACGATTCGTACCGAGAAGTCAGTCTGGCTTGCTAGTCCGGCCTTCACCGATGCTGGCTTCGCCACCAACTGGATTGCTGCAGGTGCAGAGTGGAGCATCGTGATTTCGGCGGTAGGCGAAGATGTGAAGTCCTCAGTCGCGAAGATTAACTGGAATTTGACCGGGTTGCCTGAGCTATCACGAGCGGGTCCAGTGGCAACCAAATCGCTGAACGTCACATAACCATTGGTAGCAATCACACTGGAATAAGTGACCTCGACCTTGGAGCTCGAGGAAACCAACACGGAGATTGTTGCTGAATTCTCACGACTGGTGACATTGTCTGCGGCGTCTTTGAGCACAAAGGCTGGTTGAGTGCTGAAGGCTTGGCCCGTCACTACTTGATTCGAAATAGTGCTGGTGGTTTCAAACTTCGCCGGAGCGCCATGTAGCAAGGTGAAGTTCGAAGAGTCAACTGATACAGCTTGGCCGCTGATGGTTGCCGAGAACCTAATCTTGTGGTTCACGGCAGAGGAGCCTTGGAAGTAAAGCGAGTTGAAAACCGCTTGACCACCAGAAATAGCCTGCGATGTTGAACTTGTTCCTAGGAAGCTACCGCCACCAGAAATAACCTGGGAGCTAACCGTCGCGGTTACTCCGCTGAGGACGTTACCGAATGCGTCCGCCACAGTAACTACTGGGAACACCAAGCTCGGAGCACGGAACTTCACGATGGCAATACCCGAGCCACCTGCACCACCGGCAGTGCGCTGACCGTAGCCGTCGTATCCGATGTTCATGTTTCCACAAGCGTTTCCGGCGATACCGCCGCCACCACCACCACCGGCGTTTGCAGCTCCAGCCTTACCCCAGTGCTCCAAAATCACCTTGGATTTGTTGTTTGCGTCACACAGCGCCAAGTTGAAGGATGCACCGTTACCACCGCTTGGATCGCCGGCAGTTGCTGGTGCGAGGGAAGGGGTGCTGGATTGTTCGAAGTAAACGTTGTCGATGTAGTACCAGTCGCTGTAGGCGGGTATCAAAATGCTCGAAATCAGCTTTCCAGACGGAGCTGAGTAAGCAACCTCCTCGGTATAGCCGTTCGAGCTTTGACCGTTTGGCACTAGGAACTGAGCGCTTGAACCGTCTGTGAAATTCGCAGTTGCGTAGAAGTTTCCGTTGAATGCGCCGGTGCTGAACTTGAAATATGTGGCTGAAGTGTTAGGGGTAATTAGAAGGTTGTTCGACGGATAGTACATCCTGATAATTCCGCCAGACATGAATGTGCCAGTCCACTCGCCATTTACCAGAGATATGCCCCCATTGGCAGAGGAGTTCAAGGTGGTTCCATTGATTGTGAAACTTGTGTTCGAGACGATGGAGCCTGAGCCAAAAGTCTCGGTAACGGTGGAGTTTTGGGCGACCAAATTGTCAGCAAACATACCTCCACCACCGCCGGCGGCGAAGTAACGCAGCGATCCCGTCAGTGATGAGGTGTTGTATCCAGGTTGACCGTTTTGGCCACGTCGTGGGTTAG
>CAZZHB010000032.1:0-12214 GCA_964653615.1 uncultured Aquiluna sp. | reverse complement strand
GTCTCGGGCGGCCATTCGAGCCTGTATCGCTGCCGCACGGCGATCGATTGCGACCTCGTCCACCGAACCCTCCACGGCGCCGATCGCGCGGCCCCCGCCCGGCGCGCCACCGAGCTATCGCCGCCACCGAGCACCGTCGCGAGCCTGGCGCAGCGAAATAAAGGGGGCGCCCGCGGCCGCAGGCTGCGAGCGGAGGACATCCGCGGAGCCATCTGCCCCGGCTTCGCCGGCCCGCCAAACCTGCGGCAAAGCCTGCCAAGGCTGAAGCTACAGAAGAGAACTAAGGAGAGATCATGCCGAAAATGAAGACCCACTCGGGCGCCAAGAAGCGTTTCCGCTTTACCGGCAGCGGCAAGCTGATGAAGCAGCAGATCAACATGCGCCACAACCTGGAGCACAAGTCATCCAGACGCACCCGTCGTCTGAACCAGGACCAGGTAGTGTCCCCAGCAGATTTCAAGAAGCTAAAGAGACAGCTCGGCCGCTAGCCGACGCTTAGAAATAGGAGTAGAAAATGGCAAGAGTAAAAAACGCCGTCAACTCGCTGAAGAAGCGTCGTGTTGCGCTAGAGCGCGCACACGGATACCGCGGCCAGCGTTCACGTTTGTACCGTATGGCCAAGCAGCAGTTGCTGCACTCGCTGGTTTACGCATACAACGACCGCAGAAAGAACAAGGGTAACTTCCGTCGCCTTTGGATTCAGCGCATCAACGCAGCAGCTCGCCTAAACGGCATGACCTACAACCGCTTTATCCAGGGCCTAGCGCTTGCTGGTATCGAGGTTGACCGCCGCATCATGGCAGACCTAGCCATCCACGACCCAAAGGCATTCGCGTCTTTGGTTGCATCTGCCAAGGCAGCTTTGCCTAAGGATGTAAACGCAGCCAAGGTTAGCTAATGCTTGACAGCCCTAAATCCGAGAGGGTGAAGGCTGTCGCACGACTTCAACAAAAAGACGCCCGGTTAGAAACCGGGCTCTTTTTGCTTGAGGGGCCTCAAGGACTCAAAGAACTTTCTAAGCAACCGGAGTTGGCGCAGGAAGTCTTCGCTACCGCAGCAGCCCTTGATCGTTACGAAGATCTGTTTGACCAGCTATACCAAGCCGGGGTTCCGATCATTGAGGTCTCTGATTTGGTCATGGAGAAGCTGTCAGACACCAAGACCCCGCAGGGTGTCATCGCTGTTGTATCCCAGTTTGATGCCAGCTTGGATGAGCTAATCTCCTGTGAGCCTCAGCTCATTGCCATTTTGGACCAGGTTCGGGACCCGGGCAACGGCGGCACTGTGTTGCGCGCGGCAGACGCAGCAGGCGCAGACGCAGTCATCTTCACCACCGACTCGGTAGATCTTTACAACCCAAAGCTGGTTCGCTCGACCGCCGGCAGCATTCTGCATGTTCTATCGGTCGTGGAGCAAAACCCTAAGGTTCTGATTTCTAGGCTGAAAGCGGCCGGTATTCAAGTATTTGCCGCCAGCGCCGGTGGCAAATTGATCACAGAATTGGGTGACAAGCTTTCGAAACCAACGGCTTGGGTCTTCGGGAATGAAGCACATGGAGTGTCCGCGGAAATGCTGGAAATGGCAGACGAAGTTGTTGCCCTGCCAATTTACGGTGACGCAGAATCTCTGAACCTTGCTACCGCCGCTTCAGTTTGTCTGTATGCCTCTGCCTTCGAAATGCACCGCAATCGCTAAACTTTACGAGTGTCTGAACAACTAACACCCGAATCGGTAAGCCAAGCGCTTACAGCGTCACTCGCGCTTGTAAATCAAGCAGCTAGTTTTCAAGACCTCAAGGCAGTCAAAGCTGCAGCAGTTGGTGAGGATTCGCCGCTGTCTAAACTCAACGCTCTGATCAAGTCGATGCCAAACGAGCAAAAGGCAGAGGCGGGAAAACTCATCGGGGCAGCGAGAGCAGAGCTCAACGCCGCTTTTGGAAGCAAAGAAGCCGAACTTCAGGCCATAGCCGACGCGGAAGCACTGGAATCAGAGCGGGTTGACATCACCGCCTATCCGCGCGTTGCACCCAAGGGTGCCAGGCACCCACTGTCGCTGTTGATGGACTCAATCAGCGATGTTTTCGTCGGGATGGGCTGGGAAATTGCAGACGGTCCCGAGCTGGAAAACGAATGGTTCAACTTTGATGCATTGAACTTCCACCCCGATCACCCTGCACGAGCAATGCAGGACACCTTCTTCGTGGCTCCGGTGGAGAACCACCTGCTGCTTCGTACTCACACTTCGCCAGTTCAAGTCCGATCGCTACTGGATCGTGAATTGCCGGTTTACGTGCTGTGCCCAGGTCGAGTGTTCCGCACCGATGAGCTAGACGCGACTCACACTCCTGTTTTTCACCAGGTCGAGGGCTTGGCGGTCGACAAAGGCCTGACAATGGCTGACCTAAAGGGCACTCTGGAGCACTTCGCGCGAGTAATGTTTGGCCCGGAGGCAAAGATTAGGCTTCGTCCCTCATTTTTCCCGTTTACGGAGCCTTCAGCTGAGCTGGATGTTTGGCACCCAGGAGCCAAGGGCGGCGCTCGCTGGGTTGAGTGGGGTGGTTGCGGCATGGTCAATCCAAACGTTCTCAGCGCTGCAGGTATCGACCCTGAGGTTTATTCCGGATTTGCATTCGGCATGGGAATCGAGCGAACCCTAATGTTCCGCAATGGGGTCCGCGACATGCACGACATGGTTGAGGCCGATGCGCGTTTCTCGCAGCAGTTTGGATCGGTGATCTGATGAGAGTCCCATTGAGCTGGTTGGCTGAATTCGTAGAGCTTCCGCAGCACGCTACCCCTGACGATGTCATGGCGGAATTGGTCAAGGTTGGCCTTGAAGAAGAAGGTTCGCACGGCGGCGATATTCGAGGACCGATCGTGGTCGGTAAAGTTCTCGAATTCGTCGAAGAACCCCAGTCAAATGGCAAGACCATTCGCTGGTGTCAGGTCGAAGTTGCCCCTGGGGTTGTCAATGGCGTAGTTTGCGGAGCAAGAAATTTCTTTGAGGGCGATAAGGTCGTCGTCACGCTTCCAGGCGCTGCGCTGCCGGGCGGCTTTGAGATTGCCGCAAGAAAGACCTACGGTCACGTTTCAGATGGCATGATCGCTTCTTCTAGAGAGCTTGGGCTCAGTGATGAGCACGAAGGCATCTTGCGACTAGCCACCCTTGGACTCGATCCTGAGGTCGGCACTGATGCGCTGGAGCTGCTGGGGTTGAACGAGTCCGCGGCCGAGGTAAATGTCACCCCGGATCGCGGTTACTGCCTGTCCATCCGAGGAATAGCTCGCGAATACAGTCACGCTTCTGGGGCAAAGTTCACCGATCCAGCCAGCCAGGTCTCACCCAAGCTTGGGCAAGGATTCTCGGTTCAGATTCAAGATTCGTCACCAATTCACGGTGTTCCTGGCTGCAGTCGGTTCACCACATTGGGCGTGTCCGGAGTTGATGCCAGCGCATCGGTTCCGAGCTGGATGGCTAATCGCCTGAAACTTGCGGGCATGCGTTCAATTTCTATCGTGGTTGACATCACCAACTACGTGATGCTGGAACTTGGGCAGCCAATTCACGCGTACGACCTAGACAAGCTTTCCGGTGGTATAACCGTTAGACGTGCCATGGCAGGGGAGCGCCTCACCACATTGGATGAGAAGGTCCGCGATCTGCACGAGGAAGACCTTCTGATCTGCGATGAATCCGGTCCAATCGGACTCGCTGGAGTCATGGGTGGAGCCTCAACTGAAGTTTCAGTGACCACCAAGAACGTGCTAATCGAAGCCGCACTTTTTGACCCGATTTCCATCGCCCGTTCGGCACGCAGGCACAAGCTGCCTTCGGAGGCCTCGAAGCGTTTTGAGCGCGGTGTAGACCCGGAGGTGGGTCCGATCGCAGCGGCCAGGGTGGCCCAGCTGCTGGTTGAACTGGCCGGTGGTGAGCTAAGTGGCGTTGGTTCGAGTTACATCTTGGAATCACCCCAGAGCGAGATCGAGCTTCCTTTTGCTTTCGCTTCAGAACTGGTTGGCGTTGACTACACCAATCAGCAGATTCTTGATTTGCTGCACCAGATCGGCTGTCAGCTCAAGGTTCACGATGATGCCGTAACCGTTACTCCACCAAGCTGGCGGCCGGATCTTCGCCACAAGACTGATTTGGTTGAAGAGGTTGCTCGATTGGCGGGTTACCAGCTAATTCCATCCCGGATTCCTGTTGCCCCTCCGGGGCGAGGCCTGACTCCGAGACAACAGTTCCGTCGTAGGGCTTTGTCGGCGCTTGCCGGTGCTGGATTTACCGAGGTTTTGAACTACCCGTTCTACTCGGAGCAACAGAACCGAGAGTTTTCCGATGCGAAAGCCCTGAGGTTAGAAAACCCGATGCAGGGAGATTTCCCCGAGCTTCGAAACAGCCTGCTGCCGGGATTGCTTCAGGCCGCAGCTCGCAACCTATCAAGGGGCAATACCGACCTTGCACTTATCGAAGAGGGTTCAGTGTTCCTGCCCGCCGTAGGCTCCGCTACGACTACTCTGCCGATTGGAAATGTTCGCCCGAACCAGGATCAACTTGCCGAGCTCAATGCATCAATTCCAATTCAGCCAAGACACCTAGCGGGTCTTGTCGTTGGTGACTGGCTGCCGCAAGCCCCGGGGCACGCAGCGGTTGCAGCGGGATACCCGCAAGCAATTTTGGCCATCGAGCAGATTGCCAGGGCGGCAGGCGTTGAGTTTGAATTGCGTCAGGCGACACCGAGTGGTTTCCACCCTGGTCGAAGCGCCGAGGTGATTGTGGCTGGCGAGCGAGTCGGCTTTGTCGGTGAGGTATCCCCAAGTATCACGGGGGAGTATCACCTTCCAAGACGAGTAGCCGCTTTCGAGGTAAACCTGGATGCACTGTTTACTCACGCCCCCGAGGTCCTGCAGGCGCAAGAACTGAGGGTTATGCCAGCGGCAACCCAAGATCTTTCGCTCTTGGTTGATGCGGCAATTCCAGCTGCAGACCTTGTGGCAGTCATTCGTGAGGGCGCGGGAGATCTTCTTGAGGATGTTTCACTGGTTGATGACTACCGGGGCGAGAATGTGCCATTGGGGTCAAAGTCGGTTACCTTCAGCCTTCGTTTTAGAGCTCCAGATCGGACGCTAACCCAGGCTGAGGCTTCTCAATCCAGAGACGCGGCAGTAGCTTTGGCAAACCAAAAATTTGGTGCAACACTAAGGGCGTAATGGTATACAAAGTCGCAGTAGCTGGAGCCAGCGGTTATGTCGGTGGCGAGTTGTTGCGCCTGATTGCTCTGCATCCCGAACTTGAACTTGGTGCCGTTACCGCAAACACCAACGCTGGCCAGCAGGTTTCTTCCCTTCACCCACACTTGCTCTCCTACGCTGATCGAGTCCTGGTGGAGACCACCAAGGAAAACCTGTCCGGCCACGATGTTGTTTTTCTCGCCCTTCCGCACGCAACCAGTGCTGAGGTGGCAGCTCACCTGCCTCAGAGCACTCTGGTGTTGGACTGCGGAGCTGACTTCAGGCTTGAGGATGCCAACGCTTGGGAGCAGTTCTACGGCACAAAGCACGCCGGCACCTGGACTTACGGATTGCCAGAACTCACTTTGTTCGGCGGCGGCAAGCAGCGAACCAGCCTCCCAGGCGTCAAGCGGGTAGCTGTCCCAGGCTGCAACGTAACTGCGATTACCCTGGCTCTAGCTCCGGCGCTGACTGCCCAATTGGTTGAGCCACAGGACATCGTCTCTGTTTTGTCGGTGGGTACATCTGGGGCTGGCAGAAGCCTAAAGGCGGATCTTCTTGCCAGCGAAGTTCACGGTTCGGCTCGCGCTTATGGTGTTGGCGGTGTCCACAGGCACACCCCCGAAATTGA
Organism: uncultured Aquiluna sp.; assembly: GCA_964653615.1. Taxonomy (GTDB): domain Bacteria; phylum Actinomycetota; class Actinomycetes; order Actinomycetales; family Microbacteriaceae; genus Aquiluna. The sequence continues at coordinate 6,352 of CAZZHB010000032.1, read as the reverse complement.
GCAGAATTTGTCCAAGGCAGCCGGCAAGTCCGTAAGAGTTTCTTTCACACCGGTGCTGGTCCCAATGTCTAGGGGAATTCTGGCGGTGAACACCGCCAAAGTCGCTGAGGGTTTCAGTTTCGAGAAACTAGTGTCTGCCTATCACGCGGCCTACTGTGATGAGTTGTTTGTCAACGTTTTGCCGGAGGGTCAGCTCCCGAACACTTCAGCGGTCTTGGGGGTAAATACCGCTCAGATTTCACTTAGCTATGACCAGTCAGCTGGACGGGTGGTCATTGTCTCGGCGATTGACAACCTAGTCAAAGGAACTGCCGGCGCTGCAATCCAGAGCATGAACCTTGCTCTTGGCGTTGCGGAGCGAACTGGACTTCAGCTAGATGGCGTTGCCCCATGAGCGTGACATTTGCCAAGGGCTTCGAGGCGGCCGGCGTTGCTTGCGGCCTGAAGACTTCGGGAAAGAAGGACCTGGCGGTAGTTCTCAATCGCGGTCCGCTTCAGCTTGCCGCGGCTGTCTTTACCACTAACCGCTGCCAGGCAAATCCAATCCTTTGGTCTAAAGAGGTCATCAAGGATCAGCAGGTTGCTGCCATTGTTCTAAATTCAGGCGGAGCAAATTGCTACACGGGACCTCAGGGCTTTCAGACCACACATGCCACCGCCGAGGCGTTGGCTAATCAGCTTGGAATTTCATCCTCGGATGTGCTGGTGTGTTCAACTGGATTGATTGGCGAACAGTTGGATCGGGAAAAGCTTCTGGCGGGTGTGAAAGAGGCGGTCGATTCACTGTCAATCGATGGCGGCATTTCGGCTAGTGAAGCCATCATGACCACCGATTCGGTAGCAAAACGCGCTCAGGCTCAGTCCAGTGCTGGCTGGGTCATCGGTGGAATGGCAAAGGGAGCGGGAATGCTGGCTCCGGGCCTTGCCACGATGCTGGTGGTTATTACAACCGACGCCGTTGTCGAGGCAAAGGTTTTAGATTCTGCGCTTCGAGAGGCAACTCGAGTGTCCTTTGACCGCCTAGATTCTGATGGCTGCATGTCAACTAACGACCAGGTCACCCTAATGGCCTCCGGTGCATCGGGGATTGCGGCGGATGCCTCTGAATTCCAGGAACTTCTGACTCAGGTTTGCAAGGAATTGGCCCTGAAACTGTTGGATGACGCCGAGGGCGCTTCCCACAACATCCACATCACCGTGGAAGGTGCTGCTACAGAAGAAGATGCCGTTGAGGTTGCTAGATCGGTTGCCCGAAACAATCTGTTTAAGGCTGCCATCTATGGAAATGACCCCAACTGGGGGCGAATTTTGGCTGCAGTTGGAACCACAAAGGCGCAGTTCGATCCATACAACATCGATGTATCCATCAATGGCGTCTTGATTTCGAGCAAGGGGCAACCTGCCGGTGACAGAAGTCAGATTGATCTAAAGCCGCGCAAAGTAGACATCAACATCAATCTGAATTCGGGTTCGAGGGTCGCCACCGTGGTTACTAATGACCTGACCCATGAATACGTCGAAGAGAACAGCGCATACTCCAGCTAATGATTCCAGCCAACCAAGACCAGGAACTTGCCAGGATCAAGGCAGAGACTCTGATTGAGTCTCTGGATTGGTTGCGCGAGTTTCACGGGCGAATTGTGGTCGTAAAGTTTGGCGGCAATGCCATGGTTGATGAGGCACTGCAAACTGCCTTCGCTCAAGACATGGCATACCTAAGGTATGTCGGGATCAAGCCAGTTGTAGTACACGGCGGTGGACCTCAAATCACAGCCCGACTGCAAGAACTTGGAATTGAAAGCGAATTTCGCCACGGATATCGCTACACCGATGAGCAAACCATTGGGGTGGTTCGTGATGTCTTGCGAAACCAAGTGAGCAAACACCTTGCGGAGCTAATCGAGAGCGCTGGTGCGCAAACAGTTGTGCTTTCGGGTGAAGATGATAATTTGTTCCGAGCCGAAAAGGTCACAGCCTCAACCCCCGAGGGTGAAGTTGATCTAGGGCTGGTGGGCGAGGTGAGGACGGTGAACCCGCGCAGCGTCCTACAGGCAATCGACGCTGGCAAAATCCCAGTGATTTCAACAGTCGCTCCAACAGTGTTGGGAGAACTTCTAAACGTGAACGCCGATTTGGCGGCCTCGTCCCTGGCGGTTGCCTTGGGCGCTGAAAAACTAATGGTCCTTACCGATGTGCCAGGACTCTATGCGAATTGGCCAAACCTAGATTCTTTGGTATCGGAGATTTCAGCTGCCGAGCTTAGGGTGCTTATCCCATCTTTGGAATCTGGGATGATTCCAAAGATGCAGGCCTGTCTAGAGGCAGTTGAAGGCGGAGTGCCAAAGGCTCACATTATTGATGGCCGTCAACCCCATAGCATTTTGCTTGAAATCTTTACTGAGTCCGGCGTCGGTACTCAGGTGACCAACTAAGGACCCAAGTGACTAGACACTTTCTGAGAGATGACGATCTTTCTCCAAAGGAGCAGGCCGAGGTGCTTGAGCTGGCCGTTGAGCTCAAGGCCAATCGTTTCTCTCATAAGCCCTTCGCTGGCCCACAGACCGTTGCGGTGATTTTTGATAAGACCTCGACTAGAACCAGAGTGTCATTCGCAGTTGGCATTGCAGATTTGGGTGGAGTGCCGCTGATTATTGATAGTGGATCGTCTCAGCTTGGTAAGAAGGAGTCCGTGGCCGACACCGCTCGGGTGCTGGATCGACAGGTGGCTCAGATTGTTTGGCGCACATATGAACATGCAGGCCTTGAAGAAATGGCCGCAAACTCTAAAGTCCCGGTTATCAACTCCCTGAGCGACGACTGGCACCCCTGTCAGCTATTGGCCGACCTGCTTACTATTCGAGAAGAGTTTGGCAAGACTCAGGGGCTGAAGCTGGCCTACATCGGTGATGCAGCGAACAACATGGGCAATAGCTACCTGGTTGCCTGCGCCACGGCGGGAATGAGTGTGGCGGTTGCTGCACCAAAGGGCTTCCAGCCAAGCGAAGCCGTAGTCGCCACTGCTCAGGCGATAGCCAAGCAGTTTGGCCAAAGTATTGAAGTTTTTGAAGATCCCGCTTTGGCAGTTGCCGGCGCTGATGTCATCGCCACCGATACCTGGGTTTCTATGGGCATGGAAGCTGAGAAAGAGCAGCGAGTAAAAACCTTTGCTGGTTACACCGTGGATCAACGTTTGATGGAGATTGCCAAGCCGGCGGCTATCTTCCTACACTGCCTACCTGCTTATCGAGGTTACGAAGTTAGCGCTGAAGTGATTGACGGCCCCCAGTCAAGAATCTGGGACGAAGCGGAGAATCGCCTGCACGCGCAAAAGGCGCTAATGCTTTGGCTATCAAGGCAAAACTAGACTTATCCACGAACAGAAGTTAGAGGCACAATGGCACAGGGCAATGATTCTCTTTGGGGTGGACGCTTCGCGTCTGGTCCAAACGATGCATTAGCGGCCCTGTCGCGTTCCACGCACTTTGATTTTCGCCTTGCCCCATACGACCTTAAAGGCACCAGCGCTCACATCAAAGCTCTGCACCAAGCTGGCTACCTATCCGAATCGGAGCTAGCTACCCTAGAGGCGGCGATTGCTAAGTTGCTCGATAAGGTGTTGGCTGGGAGCTTTGGTCCAAACCCTGATGAGGAAGATGTTCACGCCGCCCTGGAACGCGGGCTGATTGAGCTCTGCGGCGCTGAGGTGGCTGGGAAGGTTCGAGCAGGTCGTTCGCGCAATGATCAAATTGCAACTTTGATTCGCTCATTCCTGCTCGATGCGGCTATTGAAATCGAGAAACAACTTCACGGCTACCTCGCCGCTTTGGTTGCCCAGGCAACCAAGCACCGTGGCGTGGTAATGCCGGGAAGAACGCATTTCCAACACGCTCAGCCAGTCTTGCTCTCACACCATCTTTTGGCTCACGCCTGGCCGATGGTTAGAAACCTCGAGCGGATAGCTGACTGGCGAAAGCGGGCGAACTTATCGCCCTACGGTTCGGGTGCGCTAGCAGGTAACACCCTGGGACTTGATCCAAAGTTGGTTGCAAGAGAACTTGGCTTTGCGGGCGTGACTCAGAACAGCATGGACGCGACGGCGTCCCGGGACGTGGTGGCTGAATTCAGCTTTATTGCTTCCATGATTGCCCTCGCCCTGTCTCGCTTCGCCGAAGAGATCATCGCCTGGTCAACCTTTGAGTTTGGCTACGTCAAGCTGGACGACGCATTCTCTACAGGCTCCTCAATCATGCCTCAAAAGAAAAATCCAGACATTGCGGAACTGGCAAGGGGTAAAGCCGGCAGGTTGATTGGGAATCACACCGGCTTATTGGCAACCCTCAAGGCACTACCGCTTAGCTACAACCGAGACCTACAAGAAGACAAAGAACCGGTCTTTGACTCCGTCGACAACCTGTTAGTAGTGCTGCCAGCCTTCAGTGGCATGGTCGCAACCCTGACTTTCAACACCGATCTGCTTGAGGCGCTAGCTCCAATGGGCTTTTCGTTGGCAACAGATGTAGCGGAATGGTTGGTCAAGCAGGGCGTTCCATTTAGGGATGCTCACGAAATTACCGGGGAGCTTGTTCGGTTCTGCGAGCAAAACGACTTGCAACTTCAAGATCCAACCGATGACCAGCTATCGGCAATTTCTTCACACCTGACTCCAGCGGTTCGCGAAGTAATCGACCTAAGGCGAGCCATCGATTCGAGAAATGGTGCAGGAGGAACTGCGTTGTCTGAAGTCGACAAGCAGCTCGATGCTCTCAATAAGTTTTTAGCGGGGGAGAAGTAAATGGCCAACGCCGAGACTCTTAGCAGGCAGAAAAACGATTCGTCATTTGCGCACATTCTGGATGAATTGAAGTGGCGCGGTTTGGTTGCGCTTTCCACGGATGAGGATGCGCTTCGTAAAGAGCTTTCGGAAAACTCGATTACCTACTACTGCGGCTTCGACCCAACCGCACCGAGCTTGCACCTTGGGAATCTTGTTCAGCTGCTCACTATGCGACGCTTGCAACTGGCAGGTCACAACCCCCTAGCCCTAGTTGGCGGGGCCACTGGTTTGATTGGCGACCCAAAGCCAAATGCGGAACGAACTTTGAATGACAGGGAGACGGTTTCGAATTGGGTAAACCGTTTAGCAGATCAAACTAAGCGGTTCTTGGACTACCAGGGCCCCAATCCAGCGCGTCTGGTCAACAACTTGGACTGGTCCCAGAATTACAGCGCACTCGATCTCCTGCGCGATGTCGGTAAGCACTACCGAGTGGGCAAAATGCTGTCTAAGGATGCGGTTTCGGCTCGCCTGAATTCCGACAGCGGAATCAGCTACACCGAGTTCAGCTATCAGATTCTTCAGGGCTTGGATTTTCTGGAGCTCAAGCGCCGATACAACTGTGTGCTGCAGACCGGTGGAAGTGACCAGTGGGGGAATCTAACCTCCGGCACCGACCTGATCCACAGGGTTGAGGGGTCGTCGGTACACCTAATTGCTACGCCGTTGATTACCAACTCAGATGGCAAGAAGTTTGGCAAGAGTGAGGGCAATGCCATTTGGCTCGACGTCGAGCTAACCAGCCCTTACGCGATGTACCAGTTCTGGCTAAACACCGATGACGCCGATGTAATCGATCGCCTCAAGGTATTCACCTTCCTCACCAGGGCGGAGATTGAGGATTATCAGCAAAAGGTTGAAGCGGAACCTTTCAAGCGTGAAGCGCAGCGCCGGCTTGCTCTCGAAGTCACTGAGTTGGTGCACTCGCCCGCAGAGGCAACCGCCGCTCAAGATGCATCGCTAGCGCTTTTTGGCTCGGGTGATATTCGCCTGTTAGATGCAAAGACCTTGCGCTCGGCACTAAACGAACTGCCAAACGCTCAGGTTTCCAAGGGTTCGCTGGTCGTGGATGCTTTGGTGGCAACTGGGCTTTGCGAGTCTAAGTCCGAAGCCAGGCGCGCCATAGAGCAGGGTGGAGTTGCAGTAAACAAAACCAAGATCGGCTCTGAGGATGCGGTTTTGGATGATGTCCTGGATGGAGATCAGGCGGTTTTAGCCCGTGGCAAGAAGTCCTTGGCTGGACTTTTCTTCTGATTTACAGCGCCAACACGCCATTTCGTCCTTCGATTTGACAGCTTTACCAAAACGTGACTAAGCTCTTCCAAGTTGTCCAAAGTTTGGCAAGATCCGATTGAGATCGCCGGCTCAAGTTACAACAGTCCTCTACTGGAAACTAGCCCTTGTGGCTGCAAGTTTTTGTGTCTAGGATTTAGGTCTCCCGCTGAGATACCTGGTGGAAATACCTCGGAAACGAGGGGTTGACACGAGGAATCAAAACGGTAGACTTGAGAAGTTGCT
>CAZZHB010000031.1:0-12368 GCA_964653615.1 uncultured Aquiluna sp. | reverse complement strand
TGAACCAACCCGGTGGTTACCAGAGTCTCAACCGCGACTCTTGCCTCTGGATCCTGCTCGAGCATGGCATCGAGGATGGTATCGCTGATCTGGTCACAGATTTTGTCTGGGTGACCTTCGGTAACTGATTCAGAGGTAAATGTGCGTAGTGTCATGCGCCAAAGTTTAGTTGCTCACTAGCTGATTAGCTTAGAAACCAACCCGATGATGGCTTTGCTGACATCGGTCTTTGTTCCAGTGAGTTCGACCGCATTATCTTTGGTGACAAATTGAACCAGGGTCTCTGGTGAACTTAGCGCCTCAAAGGAATTCCCAATTACAGCTGTAACTGATTTATCCCAGAGCTTTCCCCTGGCGATCTCGATCAACTTGTCCTTGGATTCTTCTGCCAGCGCGAACGCAATGTGGACCTTGCCGGGGTGGTTAGCGGCGTAGTTTGCAATCAAGTCCTTGGTTGGCGTTAGCTCAAGGTTTAACCCAGCGGAGCGCTTTAGTTTGCCAAGGTATGGGTTTTGGACACGAAAATCCGAAACTGCCGCCGCCATGATCATCACATCGCAGTCACGATCCATTGCCAGCTCGAGCTCATCGACAGTGCTCACGCGTGTGACTTCAATACCTTTTGGCAGTGGCAGATCGATGTTGGCTGCAATCAAGGTGACATGTGCGCCTGCGTCTCGGGCGGCTTTCGCCAGTTCGATACCCATGCGGCCGGAGGAAGAGTTTCCGATGTAGCGCACAGAATCGATAGGTTCCCTGGTTCCGCCGGCAGTAACGATGACTTGCTTGCCCTGCATAGGAAGATCCTGGAGAGCGAATGAGATGATCTCTTCCGATTCTGGAAGTCGCCCCGGTCCAGAGTCCTCGCCGGTTAGCCTTCCAGATGCTGGCTGCATCACTCGAACGCCTCGTCCCTCAAGAGTGCTGACGTTGTCCTGAGTGGCCTGATTTAGCCACATTTCGGTGTGCATTGCGGGGCAAACAATGACTGGAGCATTTGAGGCCACCATCGCATTCAGCATCAGGTCGTCTGCAATGCCGGCTGCAAACCTTGCTAGGAAGGATGCGGTAGCCGGCGCAATAACGATCAGATCTGCCTGTTGACCCAGTTCAACGTGCCTGACTTGACTGACGTCCTCATACATATCGGTTTCGATTGCATGGCCGCTGAGGGCTTCAAGGGTTGGCTTGCCGATAAAGCGAAGAGCATTCTCGGTGGGTACTACGGTTACCTGATGCCCAAGTTCGCTAAAGCCTCTAATAAGGTTGGCGGCTTTATAGGCTGCAATTCCGCCAGTGATGCCAAGCAGAATTCGCATGGGGTCTAGTTAGTTGGCAGACTTCTTGATGAGCTTGCCCTCGTAGGCCTCGCGAAGCGCGATGCTCAGTGGCTTGTCATCAATTGAGGAGTCCACTAGAGGACCTACATAGTTGAACAGGCTTCCCTCGTGTAGGGCGCTGTAGTACTCATTGATCTGACGAGCGCGCTTTGAGGCAAAGATGACTAGCTCGTAGTTTGAGCCCACCTTGCCCAGCAACTCGTCAATTGGTGGGTAAACAATTCCTTCAAGCTTGTCGCTCATGATCCTCTTTCGGCGTTGTGAACCAATTCTACGACCTCGCGGGCGCAAGCCTCTAGGTCCAAATTGGTTAGTTGGTAATCAAACTCCCCCGCTGCTGCAAGTTCTGTGCGGGCTGTTGTAAGTCTAGTTTGAATTTGCTGTTCTGTCTCGGTTCCCCTGGATCTCAACCGGCGTTCGAGCTCTTCAAAGCTAGGAGGATTGATAAAAATCATCACCGCTTGCGGAATCTTTTCCCGAACCTGCCTTGCCCCCTGAAGGTCAATCTCCAAAAGCAGGTGTCGGTCTTCAGCTTCTGCCCTGGTTAGTTCATTTAGTGGAGTGCCGTATAGGTGATTGCCGTGCACCTGGGCCCATTCAAGCATTTGATTCTGCGAGACCATGGCTTCAAAAGTCTCACGGCTGACGAAGTGGTAGTGAACGCCATCAATCTCTGAGGGTCTGGGTTCTCGAGTCGTTGCCGATACCGAGAGCATAAATTCATCGGTGTTTTCCAAAATCCATCGAACAATCGAACCCTTGCCAACGCCAGCAGGTCCAGCGAGCACTACCAAGCTCATAGTTTTGCCTTCGCCCGATCAATCAGTGAGCCGATTTGCTCAGGACCATTCTTGGTCAGCTCTCGCGACATAGCTGCAACCACGCGGTGGGAAGATGCTCCGAAAATCAACTTCAGGTCTTCCAGACGGGCACCTTGAGCTCCAAAACCAGGTGCCAGAATTGGGATGCCGATGTCTTCCGAAGCTATTCGCTCAATGCCGAATTCGGAAAGATTCTGAGTGGCGCCGATAACAACGCCCATCTCGCCCTGGCCAATCTCTTTGGCCGCAGAAATCACACTATTGGCAACTGTGCCGCCCTGAATAATCGCCTGTTGCAACTGTGCCGCCTCAGGATTGCTAGTGGCCGCAAGTATGAATAAGCCACCCTGGACGTCTTGTGCATAATTCAGGGTTTCTCGAAGTGATTCAGGTCCTAGGTATCCGCTCACCGTAAGAGCATCTGAGCGAAGCGGCGAATCGTCACCAAACCAAGCGGAGGCATAGCCGAGCATGGTGGAACCAATGTCACCTCGCTTGGCATCTGCAATCACAATCAGGCCGGCATCACGTGCCTCGCGGATAATCTCCTCGAGTGTTTGATATCCGAGCGAACCGAAACGCTCGAAAAATCCAACCTGCGGTTTGATTATGCCGAGCTTGCCCTGAGCGCTATCGATGATTCGCAAGCCGTATTCGCGTGCACCTGCAGCCGAATCCGGAAGCTCCCAGTTATCTAACTCGCTTTCTGACGGGTCAATACCTATGCAGATCGGAGAGAATTCAGCCATGGCTTGGCTGAGGCGAGTTGAGAACTTAGCCACCTAGCATTGCCTTTCGCTCCTTGGCGTATTCCTGCAGTGGCTTGACCTTGAACTTACCCTCTCGAATGATTTCAAAGGATCCAATGGCAGCGCTCAGCTGAGCCGCAGTGGTAAAGATTGGCTTGTCAGCCGCGGTAGTCGCGGCTCGGATTTCGTAGCCATCAACACGTGCGTCAGCACCACTTGGGGTATTGACCACAACGTCCACCTCGCCCGCCGTAATCATGTCAACAATCGAGCGCTGACCATCAACAGCCTTTGAGTGCTTGATTACCGCCTGTGCGCTAATGCCATGGCGACCAAGCATCTTGGCGGTTCCTTCGGTAGCGAGAATTCGATAGCCAAGCTGTGACAATCTTCTAACTGGCAATAGCAACTGCGGCTTGTCGCGATCGGCAACCGAAACAAAGACTGTGCCAGTCGCCGGTAACGCAGACCCGGCACCAGCCTGGCTCTTTGCGAATGCGGTTGGGAAGTCAATATCGATGCCCATAACCTCACCGGTTGATCTCATCTCTGGGCCCAATAGTGAGTCGACGAAGCGACCATCCTTGGTGGCAAATCTCTTGAACGGTAGAACTGCCTCTTTCACGGAGATTGGCGTACCGGCTGGCAGATGTCTTCCATCTTGGGCCGGTAGGTGACCTTCGCCAACTAGCTTCTCAATGCTCCAGCCAGCCATTACCAATGAGGCTGCCTTGGCAAGCGTGATTCCAAGCGCCTTGGAGACGAATGGGACGGTTCTTGATGCTCGAGGGTTTGCTTCGAGGACGTAGAGCACATCTGAGGCCAGCGCGAACTGAACGTTAATCAGACCCTTTACCTGAAGGCCTTTCGCAATCTGCTCGGTCGCCTTGGCAACGCGATCGATCTGCGATTCGCTCAGAGTGATTGGAGGAAGGGTGCAACTTGAGTCACCGGAGTGAATTCCTGCCTCTTCGATGTGTTCCATGACGCCACCAACAAACAGTTGCTCGCCGTCATAAAGCGCATCGATGTCAATTTCAATCGCATCGTCTAGGAATCGGTCAACGAGCAGCGGGTGCTCGGAGTCAACCAACGCGTGATTTGCGATTCGATCGAAGTAGCCATTGAGTGTGGCTTCGTCGTAAACAATCTCCATGCCGCGGCCACCGAGCACGAATGAAGGGCGGACTAGCACCGGATAACCGATCCTGTTGGCGACCGCAACGGCCTCATCGAGGTTGGTAGCCATCCCATTCGCAGGCGATCTAAGCCCTGCTGCATCCAGAATCTGCTGGAACTGGCCACGCTCTTCTGCTTGGTCGATTGATTCTGGCGTGGTGCCAAGGATTGGAATCCCGTAGGACTTAAGCCCTTTGGCTAGACCGAGAGCGGTCTGGCCGCCGAGCTGGACCATTACACCGAGCAACTCCCCCGATTGAGATTCGGCGTGGATAACTTCGAGGACATCCTCGAGGGTAAGTGGCTCAAAGTACAGCCTGTCAGAGGTGTCGTAGTCGGTGGAAACAGTCTCAGGGTTGCAGTTGATCATGATGGTTTCGAAGCCAGCATCACGCAGGGCAAATGCAGCATGCACGCAGCTGTAGTCGAACTCAACGCCCTGGCCGATACGGTTTGGCCCCGAACCCAGAATCACTACCTTCTTGCGATCGGATGGTCGCACTTCAGTCATCTGCTCGTAGGAGCTGTAGTGATATGGGGTTAGCGCTGGAAACTCTCCGGCACAGGTATCAACAGTCTTGAATACCGGCCTCAAATCCAGGCTGTAGCGCAGCTCCCTGATCTCGTTTTCGCTTACGCCCCTGATCTGCGCAATCTGAACATCCGAGAAACCATGCTGTTTGGCCCGCTTGAGCGAATCCCGATCGAGGTTAGGCAGTTTGCCAAGCCAATCTGCAATCTCGTTAATCAGGACCACCTGGTCGATAAACCACGGATCGATTTTGGTTGCTTCGAAGGCCTCGGCGGCGGATGCGCCAAGTCGAAGCGCCTGTTGCAACTGGACAACGCGCTCGTCAGTCGGGGTCTTGATTCTCTCGAGCAGCTGCTCTTTAGTCAGAGCTTGCTCTCCCCAGTGGAAAGAGCTACCGCGCTTTTCAAGTGAACGCAACGCCTTCTGCAACGCTTGGGTAAAGGTTCGCCCAATCGCCATAGCCTCGCCCACGCTCTTCATGGTGGTCGTCAAAGTCGTGTCGGCAGCGGGGAATTTCTCGAATGCGAATCTAGGTGCCTTGACCACGATGTAGTCCAACGTCGGCTCGAAGGAGGCTGGAGTAACGCCCGTGATGTCGTTAGGGATTTCGTCAAGGGTGTAGCCAATTGCCAACTTCGCAGCAATCTTGGCAATTGGGAACCCTGTGGCCTTTGATGCCAGGGCGGATGAACGCGATACTCGAGGATTCATCTCAATAACAATGATTCGACCGTCGACCGGGTCAACTGCGAACTGAATGTTGCAACCACCGGTATCAACGCCTACGGCCCTGATGATTTCAATACCGATATCACGAAGTCTCTGGTATTCGCGGTCGGTCAGGGTCATCGCTGGCGCTACGGTGATTGAGTCTCCGGTGTGGACGCCAACCGGGTCGAAGTTCTCAATCGAGCAGACCACAACGGTGTTGTCGTGCTTATCGCGCATGAGCTCAAGCTCATATTCTTTCCAGCCCAGAATTGATTCCTCCAGCAACACCTCGGTTGTTGGCGAAGCCTGCAAACCAGCTCCGGCGATTCGCCTGAGGTCTGCTTCGTTGTATGCAAATCCAGAACCCAAGCCTCCCATGGTGAACGATGGACGAACCACCATTGGATAACCAAGGAGCTCTGCACCGGCCATGACCTCGTCCATGTTGTGGGCAATAACGCTCTTGGCGACATCAGCGCCAGCATCCAAAACCAGCTGTTTGAAGATCTGTCGATCCTCACCGGCGTTGATAGCGGCGACGTTGGCGCCAATTAGCTCAACTCCATACTTCTCAAGTGAGCCACGTTCGTGAAGCGACATCGCAGCATTTAGCGCGGTTTGGCCTCCAAGGGTTGGCAGGATGGCGTCAGGCTTTTCCTTTTCAATAATCGCTTCGATTACCTCTGGGGTAATTGGTTCGACGTAAGTTGCGTCCGCAAAGTCAGGATCGGTCATGATGGTAGCTGGGTTTGAGTTGATCAGGATGACCCTGATTCCCTCCTCCTGCAACACTCGACATGCCTGCGTGCCTGAATAGTCAAACTCACATGCCTGACCGATGACGATTGGACCCGAGCCAATCACCAAAACGGACTTGATATCGCTGCGCTTTGGCATTAGTTGCTCTCCTTGATCATGCGGACGAACTTGTCGAATAGGTAATGGCTATCGTGCGGTCCAGCTGCAGCCTCTGGGTGATACTGGACCGAGAAGGCTGGAATGTCCTGGCATTCAAGACCCTCGACCACCTGGTCGTTTAGACCACGGTGACTTACTCGAACCTTTCCGAAACCTTCCGGAGAATCCTGTTCGTCTCCATCGATCCGAACTGCGAAGCCGTGATTGTGGGCTGTCACCTCGACTCGACCAGTTTCGGCGTGCAAAACCGGCTGGTTGATGCCACGGTGTCCGAAAGCCAACTTGTAGGTTTCGAATCCAAGCGCTCTTCCCAAAAGCTGATTTCCAAAGCAGATTCCAAAGAACGGGATTCCTTTGCGCAATACCTCTCGAAGTAGCTCAACCTGCTGGCCGCTGGCCTGTGGATCGCCAGGGCCATTGGAGAAAAACACCGCATTCGGCTCATCGGCCAGCATCTGCTGAGCCGAAACATCTGCTGGATAAACGTTGATTTCCAATCCACGCTCAGATAGGTGCTCAATTGTGGAGCGCTTGATGCCAAGGTCCAAGATTGCGACCTTACCAATTCGCTCCCCCACGGCAGGCACGGTGTAGAGCTTCTCGGTTGTTACGAGCGAGCTAAAACTTGCGCCCTTCATCTCTGGTGCTGCGGTGACTTTTGCCAACATTTCGCTCTCGGTGCCGATTGCCTCTCCCGAAAAAACTCCTGCTCGCATTGCACCGGCATCACGAATCTGCAAGGTAATGGCCCTGGTGTCCACATTTGAAATGCCAACGATGCCCTGCTCAACTAGGTCATCGACTAGGTCTCGTTCTGCACGAAAGTTGCTAGACATTCTGGATGGCTCGCGGACAACATAACCTGCGACCCAGATCCTTGAGGACTCCTCATCTCGCTCGTTGGTCCCTACGATTCCGATGTGAGGGGCAGTCTGAACCACAATCTGACCAGCATAAGAAGGGTCAGTAATGGTCTCTTGGTAGCCAGTCATGCCGGTAGCAAATACGAGCTCTCCAAGGCTTTGACCCTTAGCGCCGTAACTTTCACCCTCGAAAACCAGACCGTTTTCGAGAACTAGGAAGGCCTTATCCAATTTGTGCTCCAATCAATTGCGAAACTTTCTGCTCAAACTCTTTGCGAATCGTGGGGTTAGAGAATCTGAAGTTGGTGACCACGCCGGTTTCGTCAAGCGACCAACGAATAGCACACAATCCATCACGCTCAACGCCTTTATCGATGGTCGCGGTTGCCTTTTCTAGGGCTGCAATCGAGGCGGTTGGGATAAGGAAGCTACGTTCTCCGGTGCGGTGTACCGAAATGCCATTGGCATCTACTCCCAGTTGAGCATTCCCGCGCATAGCAAAGCCGTGGGCCCAGATTCGGTCTAGCGGTGCAGACTCAAACACTGTTGAGACATAGAAGGTGCTCATATCTCCCGGAGCGGTTGGCTCAATAGGTACTGCGATTAGCGACTCTTGCTTGTTGCGACGCCTGCGAACCGAAATCCAGATGAACACTGCGATAACGACGACCAGAGAGATCATCAAGAAGCCGATAGTTTCGCGAATCATTGCATCTCCTGAAGTTCCGAGTTCTTTACGGTGAACTTGCCTTTGAAAATTGTGTGCACAACTGCTCCCGGCAGTGTTAGCCCAGCAAACGGATTGTTGACGCTCTTGGAGTGAGTGTTTCTCTGAACGATTCGCCTTGCTGTTGGGTCGATGAGGGCAATGTTTGCTACCGAGCCGACTTCTAGCTTGCCCTGGTCATTTAGCCCTGCTATCTCTGCTGGCTCGGTGCTCATGATGCTTGAGAAGCGCTCCCAAGCACCGCCATTTTCGATTAGAACGTTTTGAAGCACAGAAGCTGCATGTTCAAGCCCAACCATGCCAAACGCGGCATTTTGCCATTCGCATTCTTTCTTCTCAGCCGAGTGCGGGGCGTGGTCGGTCCCAATCACGTCAATGGTGCCATCCAGAACGGCTGAGCGCAGGGCGAGGGTGTCTTCCATAGTTCTAAGTGGCGGATTCACCTTGAAGACCGGGTCGTAACTTCTGACTAATTCCTCGGTAAGCATTAGGTGGTGCGGGGTAACTTCAGCCGTGATTGAGATGCCGCGCTTTTTTGCCCATCTGACTACTTCAACGGCTCCGGCTGTGGTCAAGTGACAAATGTGCAACCGCGATCCGGTTGCTTCTGCAAGTTCGGCATCGCGTTTGATTATCGACTCTTCGGCGGCAGCCGGCCACCCGGTTAGTCCAAGTTCGGTTGCTAGGGCGCCAGCATTCATTTGAGCACCAACCGTAAGAGTTGGATCCTGTGCATGCTGAGCAATCACTCCGCCGAAGGTCTTGACTGTCTCTAGCGCCTGGCGCATTAGGTCTGCATCGAAGACGCAGACGCCGTCATCGCTAAACATTCTGACTTGAGACTTTGATTGCGCCAGCCCGACAAGATCGGAAAGCGCCTCGCCTTTGAGCCCCTTTGTGACAGATCCAATGGGATGAACGGCCACATAACCTGCCGCAAGTCCGGTTTCAAAAACAAAGTCGGCAACTTCAGGTGAATCGGTAACGGGGCTGGTGTTGGCCATTGCCATAACCGCGGTGTATCCCCCAGCCGCTGCGGTCTTGCTACCAGAAAGAATCGTTTCGCTGGCTTCAAAGCCAGGTTCTCTGAGGTGAGTGTGAACATCTACAAAGCCTGGGAGTGCTCGCAATCCCGAGCAGTCGATGCCGCTAGCCATTGACTTGCCAATTTTGATAATGTGCCCATTTTCAATTTCGATGTCAGCTGAGCTGTTGTTTGGCAGGGTGACATTCTTCAGTACGGTAGTGCTCATAGTGCCTCTCCGCTCAGGCATCGATAAAGCACAGCCATGCGAATCGCGACACCATTGGTAACTTGCTTTAGAACCTGCGATCTAGGGTCATCGGCAGCTTGGCTGGAGATCTCAAAGCCACGGTTCATCGGACCCGGGTGCATGATCAGGGCCTGTGGTCCGACCATCGCTAAACGATCCCCATCTAAGCTCCAAGCCTTGGTGTAATCCGAAGGCGAGCTGAAGAATTCACCCTGCATTCTCTCTTTTTGCACCCTGAGCATCATCACAACATCTGGCTTTTGGGATAGTGCATCCTCGAAGGAGTTAGCTACCTTGGCTCCCATGGCTTCAACACCTTCAGGTATCAAGCTCTCCGGACCCGCAACGGTAACTTTGGCTCCCAGCAAGTTCAGTAGCAGGATGTTTGACCTGGCAACCCTAGAGTGGCGAATGTCGCCAACTATCAGGACATGCAATCCGGCAAGGTCTCTATTGAGGCCAAATCCCTGACGAATCGTCAGAGCATCAAGTAGTGCCTGGGTCGGGTGCTCGTGCGTACCATCTCCGGCATTCACTACGCTGGCAGAGATCCAACCCTGCTCGGCTAATAGCTTTGGGGCTCCCGAAAGCGGGTGACGCATCACGATTGCATCGGCGCCGATGGCCTCTAGGGTCTGTGCGGTGTCCTTGAGAGATTCGCCCTTTGAAACCGAAGAGGTCTCTGCCGATACATTGATCACATCTGCGCTCAGTCGCTTAGCTGCAACCTCGAAGCTGATTCTGGTTCTAGTGCTGTTCTCGAAAAACAGGTTTACAACTGTTTTGCCACGAAGAGCTGGAAGTTTCTTTACCTCACGCTCGTTGACTTGGGATAGCTGCTGTGCGTTGTCCAAAAGCGAGATTGCTGACTCAAGTTCCAACTCTCGAATCGAAGTTAGGTGTTTCACTGACTAATCACCACCTGATCCAAGCCATCGGTTTCCGAAAGCAGAACTCTCACGCGCTCGGTTTTTGCAGTTGGCAAGTTCTTTCCAACAAAGTCAGGTCGAATTGGGAGCTCACGGTGACCTCTGTCGACCAGTACAGCCAGTTTTACCTGTCTAGGTCTGCCGAGGTCTGTTAGTGCGTCTAACGCCGCCCTCACGGTTCTTCCGGAGTAAAGAACGTCATCAACTAAGACGACCACTTTGTCTGTCACGCCGCAACTCGGGATAGAGGTGTGCTGGATTTTCCGCTCAGCATTGGTGGCGTCGTCACGATACATCGTGATGTCGAGAGCACCTAGGTTTGCTTCATAGCCAGGATCGATTTGTGTTAGCAAGTTGTTGATTCGCTCGGCAATTTGCTTACCTCGAGTAGGAATGCCGAGCAGTACCAGGTCAGCAGGACCCTCGTTGGCTTCTAAGATTTCATGGGCAATGCGCTTTAGAGCCCGATCGATGTCGGGCGAATCGAGTACGACGCGCTCTTGCATTTTGCAGTCCTTCTTCGCCTCACAGGACGAATTTAAAGGTGAATTTTGAAAAGTATACAGCCTCTAAAGTGCTTGGCGACCTTTAGCTAAGCGAGCCAGCACTCCATTAATGAACTTGGGAGAGTCATCAGTGGAGAGTTCACCGGCTAGAGACACTGCCTCTGAAATTGCGACCTCATTTGGCACCTCGGCATTGTGGAGGATTTCCCAAGCGCCCAATCGCAAGATTGCCCTGTCAACCGCAGGCATTCTTTCTAGCGACCAGTTGTCGGCGAGCATTTGAAGCTCAGAGTCAATTTGGTAAGCATTCTCAAGGTAACCAGTCACCAGCATCTCCGCATAGTCGAAAATCGGCTGCTGGTTTTGTCGGTCCTCGACCTCTAGCTCAGTTTGCTTTAGCAACTCCAGTGCCGCATCGCCGCGAACATCTGATGCGTAAAGAGCATCCAATGCGCGCTTTCTGGCCTTAGTTCGTGCGCTCAACTATTCGCTCACGCGGCCGAGGTAATCGCCAGTTCTGGTGTCAACCTTAACCTTGGTGTTGTTCTCGATGAACAACGGCACCTGAATCTGGAATCCAGTCTCCAAGGTGGCTGGCTTGGTGCCGCCGGTTGAGCGATCACCTTGCAGTCCAGGTTCGGTGTAGGTAATCTCCAGCACAACCGAAGGCGGAAGCTCAATGTAAAGCGGTGCACCCTCGTGCAGCGCAACGGTTGCCATCTGGTTTTCCAGCATGTAGTTAGCTGCATCACCAACAGTCTCGGCAGGAATGGTGATCTGGTCGTAGGTGGTGTTATCCATGAATACGAAGCCAGAGCCGTCGTTGTATAGGTACTGCATGTCGCGACGATCCACGGTTGCGGTCTCGATCTTCACGCCAGCGTTGAATGTCTTCTCAACAACTTTGCCCGATAGCACGTGACGCATCTTGGTGCGAACGAAGGCCGGACCCTTGCCAGGCTTCACGTGTTGGAACTCGATAACAGACCAAAGCTGGCCTTCCATGTTGAGGACCATGCCGTTTTTGAGATCGTTTGAGGTTGCCATTTTTCTCCTTGATAAACCTGTGAAATTCTAGTTGCGTGTGAGCTGGTGAAGCGCCAAAAGATAACTATCAGCGCCAAATCCTGCGATGACGCCGGTTGCTACTGCTGAAATGACACTGGTGTGGCGGAAGGCTTCGCGTGCGTGGGGGTTTGAAATGTGAACCTCAATGAGCCTTGAACGACCCTTGAGCATGGCGCAGGCATCTCTGAGAGCGTATGAGTAGTGGGTAAACGCTGCCGGATTCAGAATGACATCAGCGCTTTGCTCAAAGGCTTGGTGCAACCAACCAATTAGCTCGTCTTCGCTAGCTGTTTGTCCGAATACGAAGTCGACTTCCGGAGCTTGGGAGCGAAGTTTGGCCTCAATCTCTGCCAGCGTGAGGGATCCGTAAACCTCTGGCTCACGCGCTCCCAGCATGTTTAGGTTTGGCCCATTTAGAACGAAGATCTTGGTCATGGGTAAACGCTATTCCACAATCGCTTGAAAAGCAGTGAACACTAGCTCCGGAGTTGGTGCGCTGAGGATTCCCGGTTTTCCGATTGCATCCAGCACAACGAACCGAAGTGAACCGGCTCTACTCTTTTTGTCACGCTGCATGGTGCCAAGAAGTTGATCCCATTTATCAGCTCGATAGGTAATTGGAAGGCCGAGTTTGGTTAGCACATTGCGGTGTCTTTCAACATCGGACTCCTTGAGTCGTCCGCTTAGCATTGATAGTTCCGCGGCAAACACCATGCCGATCGAAATTGCAGCTCCGTGACGCCACTTATAG
>CAZZHB010000030.1:0-12669 GCA_964653615.1 uncultured Aquiluna sp. | reverse complement strand
TCCAGCACGCGCAAAGTATCCGCGCTTTGCCAGGTGAGAGAGATAGCGGAGCCCAATGAAGTGTGAGTTATGCCACCCGGAGTCAACTTAATCGGCCAACTAGCCAGATCACGAGTCACCGAATAGGTCTTGATGCGGGTGTTATCCCGGGCTTCAAGAGTGGCAATCCGCTCCCCTGCCGGACTAATTCGGACCTTGCTGCGGGTACCCAGCGAGTTATCGGTTAGGTACTTACGCTCACCTTGCTTCGAAATGATCTCGATTGGTTGACCGCCAGCCTTCGGCACCACCCAGAGATATCCGTAGGAATCAAAGAAGAGGCTGCTGACATCTTGCTGGGTCGAGACCAGCTGAGTGCGACCAGAGAGGCCGGTGTTGTTTACCAGGGTCACCCCGGTAGTGGTTGCATAGGCCAACCAGTCTCCATCCTCCATGATGTCAAAGTGAGTCACTGACTCTGGATTGATGAATCCGGCACTGCCTCTGATCACAGCGTCGTTGGTTCCGGTAACCCGATAAATGCCGGTGTTCCTGAGGTAGAAGGCAGCACCTCCAACTGAAGCAGTGTTCAGGTTGGCGGGGATGATGTCCTGAGGAGAGTTGTTGATCGAAACCTGCACATCGGTCACTCCCACAAGCTGCATCAAGGTCGCCCTTAGCTGAGTGAGCATCAAACGTCTTTCAAGGGCATCCGCCTCGAGTGCTGTCGAATCGAAGTCGACTTGCGCTACACCGTCTTGAATGTTCACCGCGTCAATAGTCAGCTTGGTCCCCGGCGGGATTGATGAAGTCACGCCATCTGCTAGATGGGCAGATGGACCCGCCAAGAGCGCATTTACTAGCTTGGTGCCGGTGGATGCTCGCGAAGGGAACCAACGTAAATCAGATACCAGCGCGTTCTGGGTGTTGTTGTAGAAGTAAACCTGGAAGCCATTGAATACCACTGAGAAGACTGGTGATGTAACCACCGTGAGATTAGGCGCTTTGGAAATGCGCCACTCTCCCTGTTCTTGCTGCAGCGTGAACCGAAGAGTAACTTGCTCTGGTTCAAGGTTCTCAACATATCTGCCGTGTTCATCTACCGATGCCCCCACCCTGACATCCACCATGAACGAGCTCTGACCGCTCGGGGTGAAGCCGGGTGCGCCGTCTCGAATAAGAACCTCGGCGGCAGGGTTCCAGCGCTGAGCAAAGTCATCGGTCAGGAACTCTCTGGCGACGGCGTAATCGTTTTGCGGACCGGTTCCTGCCGCCAGAAAACCGGAAACAATCTCCTGCTGAGAAGCGCCTTCAGTTGGCCCGGTTGGGACGTAGTAGCTGAAGTCAGCCGCTTCTGGGGCAACTAGCTCTGGACCACTTTTAATATCCACTCGGGTAGGTAGCTGAGCACAACCGCCGAGCAACACAGCGCAAAGTGCAAAGGTCAATAGCTTCTTCACTAGCTCTCCATTGTTCTCGGAGGTAGCGGAAGCGGAGAGCTTGCGATGACCGCAGCAGCGCTGATTGGGAGTGTCAATCTAAAGCTTGAACCGCGATTGGGCTTGGACCAAACTTGCAACCAACCTCGGTGCAGAATTGCGTCTTCTCTTGAGATTGCTAACCCTAGGCCGGTACCACCGACAGAACGCTGTCTAGCTGGATCGGCTCTCCAGAACCGGTCAAAGATGCGTTCCAACTGCTGTTTGGTCATGCCCACACCCTGATCGGTCACGCAAACCGCCACTGCCTGATTGTTTGAACCGACCTCAACAACAATCGGCTTGCCCTCGCCATGCTCAACGGCATTTGAAAGCAAGTTCCGCAACAGTCGCTCGATTCGCTTTGCATCAAACTCTGCCTCAACAATCCCCGCTGGCAGCTTCACTTGGATCTCGGTTTCTTTGCTCTTGGCTAGTGGCTCAATGCTGGCAATCGCGGCCCCAACCACCGCATTCAGATCATGCAGCTCTAGATCGGGCGTGACGGCACCGGCGTCGTAGCGAGAGATTTCAAGCAGGTCAGCGAGAAGCTCCTCGAAGCGCTGGATTTGGTTTTGCATCAACTCAGCGGACCTCGAGAGTGAAGGCTCCAACTTTTCGCGATTACCAAAGATAACTTCACCGGCCAGTTTGATGGTGGTCATCGGAGTTCGCAGTTCGTGTGAAACGTCAGACACAAATCGACGCTGCATTCTTGAGAGCGAATCCAACTGCTGGATCTGCTGCTGCAAGCTGTTGGCCATTTTGTTGAAGGAGCGCGCCAATACCGCCATCACGTCGGTGCCCTTCTCAGGTAGGCGGACATCGAGTTGACCCTCGGAGAGCGACTCAGCAACCGAGGCTGCTTGCTCCACGGGCTTCACAATGGTTCTGGTTACGAAGTAGCTAACGAGCGATATGGTGGCCAGCAGCACAATTCCACCGAGCGCTAGGGCATTTTGCACAGTCGTAAGTGCTTGCTGCTCAGGGCTGAGATCGAAGACGAGATACAGCTCAAAGTCACCTGCCAGCGGCAGAGTTATCGGAGCACCGACGGTGATGCCTGGAACCACCTGGCCATCTCGCACCAACGAAACCGAGGTATAAGTCAGCACTCCGTCTGAAGCCCTAACCTCTTCACGCAATTCGTTAGGAATTGTGGTGAGGTCTAGGTCTTGGGAAATTGGTGACTGAAATAGCTGCAGCTGAGGCTGGCCGGGGCTTCGTAGCAGCGCGACTTGCCTCGCGCCCGATATTCCAGAAACCTCCAGCGATGGCACGACAGAATTAATGAGGGTTTGCAATGCGGTTTCGTCGGCAAGCGATGCTGCTGCCACGGTGCCCTGCACCGATGTCACCGCGCGCTCAGTCTCGCTGAGAACTTGGCTCAGTCGATTTTGAAAGAAATTGTTGGCAAGCGAGTAGGAGAGAAAGCCCCCTAGGGTTGCCAGCGCAATTGCGCTCAGGGTTACAGTGGCAAACACGGTCCTTGCGGTAAGTGACCGTCTAAGCAGTTTGATCACGGAGTTTCGGTACCAGCCCGATATCCATGGCCGCGAACCGTGGTCACAATCTTTGGATTTTCAGGATCCTCTTCAACCTTGGACCGAAGGCGCTGAACGTGAACGTTCACCAGGCGAGTATCTGCCTTGTATTGGTAGCCCCAGACCTGCTCCAAAAGCATTTCGCGCGAGAAAACCTGCTGGGGCTTAACGGCCAATGTGTGAAGCAATTTGAACTCAAGTGGAGTCAGTGAGATTCGCACTCCTGCTCGCTTTACTTCGTAAGAACGCGGGTCCATGGTTAGCTCCCCAACGGTGATGATGCCACCGTCTTCAGCAACTGGGCGAAGCCTGGCTTTGATTCGGGCTAAAAGCTCGGCACCGTTGTGTGGCTTCACGACATAGTCGTCAGCACCGGCCTCGAGTCCAAGAACAACATCGTCGGTGTCACCCTTAGCGGTGAGCATCACAATAGGGGTGCCGCTAAACGCACGGATTTGCTTGCAAACTTCGATGCCGGACTGCCCGGGAAGCATGATGTCCAAAAGCACTAGATCTGGCTCTTCTTTTTGAAAGACATCGACAGCACTCAGGCCATCGGCTGCAAAGACCGTTTGGTAGCCGGCTGCATTGAGAACCAATCCAACCATTTCGCGCAGTGCATCGTCATCGTCAACGACAAGAATCTTGTTAGACACTGCACAACCTCCAGCTAGTAACGGTAGTGATCCACCTTGTAAGGACCCGCCACATTTACTCCAATGTAGCGTGCCTGACGGTCGGTTAGTTGAGTCAGTTTTACACCAAGTGCGTCTAAGTGCAACCTGGCTACCTTCTCATCCAACTCCTTGGGCATGATGTGAACGCCCACGCCGTACTCCGAGGAGCGCAGGTAGAGCTCAATTTGAGCCAGAACCTGGTTCGAGAATGAAGTGGACATCACAAAGCTTGGGTGACCTGTGGCATTACCGAGGTTCATCAAACGACCCTCGGACAAGATCAGCACAGCTCTCCCGTTTGGAAGTCGCCATTCGTGAACCTGAGGCTTGATCTCAATCTTTTGCACCCCGGCAAGCTTGGAGATTCCAGCCATATCAATCTCATTGTCGAAGTGGCCTACGTTTGCCAAAATCGCAAGGTTCTTCATCTGAGATAGGTGCTCTGGACGAATCACGTTCTCATTACCGGTCGCGGTGATGAAGATATCAACTTGATCAATAACCTCTTCCAGGGTCGTGACCTGGAAACCGTCCATTGCAGCCTGCAGGGCACAAATCGGGTCGATTTCCGAAACGATCACGCGAGCGCCTTGACCACGAAGTGCCTCAGCACAACCCTTACCAACGTCTCCATAGCCGAAGACGAAGCAAACCTTTCCGCCCATCAAGACATCGGTGGCTCGGTTTAGGCCATCCGGCAGAGAGTGGCGAATGCCGTACTTATTGTCGAACTTTGACTTGGTTACCGCGTCATTGACGTTGATGGCCGGGAATAGCAGGCTGCCGTTTTTTGCAAACTCGTATAGGCGGTGAACACCTGTGGTGGTCTCTTCGGATACGCCCTTGATGTCTTTGGCAATCCTGGTGAAGTAGCTGGCATCACGCTTTAGAGATTCGCGCAGCACCTCAAGAATCACTCGATATTCTTCTGAGTCATCAAGGCCGGCTGGAGGAACCGAACCTGCGGCCTCAAATTCAACACCCTTGTGAACCAAAAGCGTGGCATCCCCACCGTCATCCAAGATCAGGTTAGGTCCGTCAAAACCTTCAGAGGAGAAGTCAAAGATTCGCTCGGTGCACCACCAGTACTCCTGAAGGTTCTCGCCCTTCCAAGCAAAAACCGGAGTTCCTGCCGGCGACTCCGCAGTACCCGAACCGACGACAACCGCCGCGGCTGCTTCGTCTTGAGTGGAGTAGATGTTGCAGCTTGCCCAGCGAACCGATGCTCCCAGCGCCTTTAGGGTTTCGATCAAAACTGCGGTCTGGACCGTCATGTGGAGGGAGCCCGCGATTCGCGCGCCCTTTAGTGGTTGCGATGGACCGAATTCCTTGCGCAAAGCCATAAGCCCAGGCATTTCAGCTTCCGCTAAGCGAATCTGGTGCCTACCCGCCTCGGCTAATGCAAGGTTGGCGACTCTAAAGTCAATCTGAGTGAGGGTTTGGGACATTGGTGGCCTCTCGAATCGGTTTAGCCATTTCTAATTGCTGCAATGGCTTGGTCACGAATCTTTTCCATCGAGGCCTCGTGGTTTGATTCGACGTTAAGTCTAAGCAATGGTTCGGTGTTTGACGAACGAACATTGAACCAGAACCAATTTTCTTTATCGCCAAAGCTAAAGGTGTAGCCATCGAAATGTTCAATTGAGCACTGCGGGAACTGCGACTTCAGGCGCTCAATTGCTGCCGGCACGTCAGAAACAGTTGAGTTGATTTCACCGGATGAGAAGTACGGGCTGAAGCTTTGGGAAAGCTGACTCATCGATCCCTGGTAGCCCCCGAGCTCACTAATGAGGTGCAGAGCGGCCAGCATGCCGTTGTCAGCGCCCCAGAACTCCCGGAAGTAGTAGTGAGCGGAGTGCTCGCCGCCGAACACGGCGTTGGTGGCAGCCATCTCCTCTTTGATAAGCGAGTGCCCGACCTTGGTGCGAACCGGCCTTGCCCCAGCCTGGGTAATTCGCTCTTCAACAACTTTCGATGTAAGTAGGTTGTGCAGGATCGTGATGTCGGTTTCACCAAGCTGCTTGACCCGCTCAATCTCGCGAATCGAAACAATAGCCGCGAGCGCCGACGGGCTTACCAGACCGCCCTTTTCATCAACCGCAAAGCAGCGATCGGCATCACCATCAAACGCCAAACCCAAATCTGCGCCATGCTCGACAACTGCTTTTTGCAGATCTCTGAGGTTCTCAACCTGAAGTGGGTTTGCCTCGTGGTTTGGGAAGGTGCCGTCCAATTCAAAATAGAGCGGGACAATTTCAAGGTTCAATGCATCGAGCCCAGCAGCATCCTGGAGAACCAGTGGCACGGTAAAGCCACCCATGCCATTAGCGGCATCGACCACAATCTTCAGCCTTCTGGTATTGGAAAGGTCGACCAACTGACGAAGGTATTCGACATACTCACGCGTTAGGTTGATCTCCTCGATCACGCCTTGAATGTCAACCGCCTCAAGGCCCGCATCAAAGTAGGCCTGCGCACGATCTCTAATTGCCCCCAGGCCAGAATCCAGACCAATTCCCTTTGCGCCGGCTCGCGAGAACTTCATTCCGTTGTAGCTGGCTGGATTGTGGCTGGCGGTGAACATAACCGAGGGAAGGTCCAGCTTTCCAGATGCGAAGTAAGTCATGTCCGTAGAGCAAAGGCCCAGCATCAATGGGTTGCCACCGCGCTTTGCTGCCCCATCGGCAAATGCTGCTGCAAACTCAGGCGAGCTATCGCGCATATCGTGACCAATAACCAGTTGCTTGCCAGCAAGCTCGAGCTCATCCACAAAGGCAGCACCAAAAGCCCTGACCACACTTTCGGTTAGTTGAGATCCAACTAATCCTCGAACGTCATAGGTCTTTACGAAATCTTTGAAATTGATCACTGCGCGAACTCTCTTTGGCTTTAGCGTGCCAAGAATACAATGAGCCAATGGGATTCAGGGCTGGAAGTCACAGAGACCGACACGGTCGTGGCTTGCGAAGGCCTTTACCTTCGAAGCTTTTTCACTTTGGAGTAGCCCGTTTGGGTTTTTTCGAATCTGTGGTTCAAGAGACTTGCGAG
Organism: uncultured Aquiluna sp.; assembly: GCA_964653615.1. Lineage (GTDB taxonomy): Bacteria > Actinomycetota > Actinomycetes > Actinomycetales > Microbacteriaceae > Aquiluna. Next base: position 5,943 of record CAZZHB010000030.1, on the reverse strand, counting down.
TACCTGCAGGACAGTCATCCCCAGGAGTTGGGCAAGCTCAAGTGGCGGATTGAAGATGTCCCGGCAATCGTGGATGGCGAGCCGGTCAAACGTTGGATGGCGGCCAAGTCTTCAATGACCATAACTCTTTACAGGATCCCGATTGAGAGATTCGGAAGGCAGCGACTAGCAGAACCTCGGATGCACATTGAGCACGCGGTGATCTCAGCGGCGGCTGCACTGATTGACAAGGACCCCTGGGAGCTGATGCACCCGCATTAGCGGACTAGGACTTGAATATCTGTTCCCAGGTTTTCGTTCTCCCGCTGTGAAATCACGGCATAGCCCTTTGGGTCTCGAAGAATCAAGCTCGCGTGATAGTCAGACTTAGAGTCCACGACCAGTGTCTTGCCACTAACTGCGATCAGCAGCTGCGAGCGAGCGGGAATTGAAATTGCTTGCGCCGAGGTGTCAAGAGTCAGCACCAAATTGATTGACTGGTTGCCTGGGTTTGCTAGTGCCAATTTCGCGGAGTAATTCGGGATTGCCATTGCGCTTTCACCGCTTAGCTTCGCAACCGGCGAGACCCAGGCGAAGTCAAACCTTTCACCAAGGTATGGGTTGTAGAGCTCTGCCAAAACTTCAGTTTCAGCCTCAATCAAAACTAAATAGTCTCCAGCTGCAAGCTTTGGAGTCACCTCTGTGAAACCGGATGCCGGAAGATCAACCTGCACCACATCGCTGTTGGTTCCAGATCCGGCAAAAGTCACCAGTGCGGTTGTGGGTTCAGCCGCTGGATTGAAGATTCGCAAAGCAGGTTCCGCTAATCCGTCCGCCAAAATTTCAAAACCTGGGATGACCAAGTTTTTCGAAGGATTCGTTGTTGGCCCTTTGAGCTCGACTCCGGTGGCACTCAGCCCGACGCTGGATCGATTTTGCAGGGCTACCGAAACTTTTTGCCCCGAGCTTTGAAAGTGGACAGCAAATTGCGGCTCCCCTTCAACATATGAGGCAACCGAAAGCTGCTGTTGCCCAAAAGGTGCAAGCGTGATCAGCTCAGAGCTGGTTGCAGCTTCCAAGTGGAAAGTTAGCTGAACTTGAACTTCCACCGGGTTGGGGTTTGCCACCAGCAGGATGCTCTCAAAACCGCTGCCCGACATACCGTTCAGCAACCAACCTTCGGTCTGCGGCTGGTAACAGTTGGTTGCTGCCAGGCCAGCCATGCGAGGCCGTTGAATTAGCTGTGCCTGCGCGGCCGTTAGGGTCGTGCTGCCCTGCTCGGAACTAGCCATTGAAATAGCAGTGCCAGCTTCAATTCTGCTTTCGGGGTCCGCAGTCAGGCTTCCCGCACCCAAGCGATAGCTGACGTTGGCTTTACCTACTAAAGCGAGAGAACCCAGGTCAGTGCCGTCCTTGCCGCCAAGTTCTACCAGTGGACCAGGGCAGTAAACCTGCAACGGTTTGGCGTCAGTGGTCACGGCAAATGGTTCACTCGGCGCAGGTTTAGCCGAAGCCGTTGGCAAGCCATGCAACCACCAGGCGCCTGCAAGTCCTGCGAGCGTCAAAGCTAGTCCGAGGATGCGAATTGGAAGCTTCATTTCAGCACACCCTTTCGACGCCTACCGGAGATTGCAGCTCTGGTTGGAAGTGCGAGCAGAGCAAACGCTGCAATAACCCCAAACTGCCAAGGTCGAACCGGGTCGTCGGCGATGATTTCCGGGGCTGCAGAGTTATCGCTGGTTACCTTCCAAAGCACTCCGTAGTTAGTGGCACCAGCGGGTTGCAGAATATCCAGACTTGAAATGCCCACTTCAATTTCCGGATTTGGAGTTTTTAGAAGGACAAAGTCGACCCTGACTTTTTCCAAAAGCGGAACCAGCTTGTCTTTGTTTCCGGCAATCAGATTTGCAGAAATTTCCGCAATGCCTTCGCGCAACTCAGAGGTTGATTGGTGGGTGGCCAGTTGAGCCGAAGACATTTCGAGTTTCTGCCCACTTCCCCAAACATATGTAGCCAGAAATGGATTGCCAACTTCTAGCACCAAAGTCCGCAAATCAGGATCCTGCTCGCTTGCCGCCACCACCAGGGCGGGTAGCACACGATCGGACTGCCAGAGCGGATTGACTTGATTCATCACACCGAAGCTGTAGCCGGAAAACAGCACGCTAGCTGTGGCGGCAACTCCAACAAAAATCTTCAACGGCTTAGGGGTAATGCGCTCCAAGCTAATGCCCGTTAGCACCAGCAGTGCCAGCACTCCAGCCAATAGCACCGGGGCACTAGACCCCTGCGGCTGGATGGCGCTCAAACCCAAGGCTGAGATGGCAAAGCCGAAAAAGCCAAAGTTGATTTTGGCGGATGCAATAAACCAACTCGCCAGGCTGAGAATTACAAGTAGACCAAGAACAATCAGGTTGGTGGTTTCAAATACTGAAGTGCTTGGTGCCGCGTGAGCACTTACAGATGTGAGCGCCAACCAGTCCTGATTCTCGAATGCGTATCTAGCCAGCGGATATAAGACTGCAATGCCCGGTAGCAGCGACCAGATCAGAATCAAGCCTCGCTTTGGGCTGGAAATTACTGCAATAAACACCGTCACCGCAATTAGCCCAAAAGTCACCGATGATGCCGAAGCAACCAATGCGAGTGACAGGCCCAGAAGTCCAACCCAGCGCCAGGCCCGGGCGCTGTTGAATGCCTGAATGGCCCTGACCAAAAAGAAAAGCACCCATGGAACTAACGTTGCCGCCAAAAGTTCGACAACAAAAATGCTGGACTTTAGAGTCATAAATTGCGGGCTCAGTGCGTAAGCCAGAGAGACAACCGTGATTACCCAGGGCTTGGAGATAAAGAGTTTGCCAAGTTGCCATGCACCAAAAAACGCCAAGGTGCTGGCCGCAAATACTAAAGCGGCAAAACCCATTGACGGCGCAGTCGGCCAAATTAGGGCAGCTAGGAGCAGCCACCAGTTGAACGGATCGGTGGGTAGGGCAACCCCATCGAGCACCGGGAGTGAGTTTGCTGCGACAAATGGCAATAGGGCATTCAGACTCGAACCCAGCGGCAATAGCCCGTTGGCGGTTATTGCGCCCTGCGGGAAAAGTGGAATTGAGGCAATTAGCGGCAGAAGGCCGAACCATGCCGAGTTGCTTCTGAAGATTCCGGGGCGCTGGTTATCGAGGCTGATCTCCGGTTCAACTTCGAATTTTGCTTTCCTTCGCTGAGCGCGTTGCGAGCTATTGGCAACCAGCGCCTTCAGTGGCTTGGTGGGCCCTAAAGCACGGAACCGCTTTCTGGCAGCAAATCTTGCGGGCATTGAAAACCACGCCCAAATCCAACCGGAGAATTGCGCAACCGATCGCCCAGGGCGCTTCTTGAATAAGTTGCCCGGGATTGCCAAAACCACCATCAGCGGCAGCGCTACATAGATGGCGAAAACTACCGCAGCAGGCAAATACAGCGTGGCGAAGTGAAGATGAGCTCGGGAGATTGCTTGGCTGAAGCTACCTGAGAGCCAGGACTTTGGCCGCTTGCCCTGCATCGATAGGCCAGCGTGGTGAACCCGGGAGTTTGCTTCGACCACCACTCGGTAGCCGGCCAGCCTGGCCTTGGCGCAAAACTCTAGGTCTTGAGCCAACACCGGGGTCGAGTCATCCAAGCCCCCAAGCTGCTGCCAAACACCAAGTGAGACCAACATTCCGGCGGTTGAAACAGCAAGGGTGTCGCCCGCGCGGTCGTGCTGTCCTTGGTCATACTCTCGCTGGACTAGTAAAAATGGCCTTCCCGTTGGAGTAACCGTTAGCCCAAGCTGCTGAATTTGGATGGCGTTATCAAGCTCCAGAAGCTTTGGTCCGATGATTGCCACCGAAGGCGAAATCTCGGCGGCTTGGGATAAATACTTCAACGCGTCAGGTTCTGGGACGGCATCCTCGTGCAGGACCCAAATCCAACCTGGGGTTTGGCTCAGTGAATTGATGCCTGCCTGGATAGCCGCCCCAAGTTTGAGGGGGCCTGGTTCAATGACCGAGAAACCGAAGCTGAGGGCTAAATCAATAGAGGCTTGATCCCCGGCGGTCTCAACAACCACCACCTGCTGGATTGGGTGACTTTGTTCACTAATCGCAGCAAGCGATCTAGCGAGTAAGTCGGCTTGAGCGTGTGAAACGACTATGGCCGCTACCGAGAGCGAACCCACGACGGCTTAGGCGCGCCTGCGCAGACGGCGACGCTCGCGCTCGCTGAGGCCACCCCAGATACCAAAGCGCTCGTCGTTCTTGAGGGCGTACTCTAGGCACTCGCTCTTTACGGTGCACTGCGCGCAGATGCGCTTAGCGTCGCGAGTCGAGCCACCCTTTTCTGGGAAGAAAGCTTCTGGGTCGGTCTGAGAGCACAAGGCATCTTCTTGCCAAGCTAGAGGATTTGATTCGCCATCTGAATACGCACCAGCTACTCCTAGCTTGAGAACGTCCACGAACCAGTTTGCAGGCACCTGACCTCTTTGTTCCATGCCTTAACCCCTAATCCTTTGAATCTCGTTGATGTAATTACATCGGTGTAATTATGCCCTTGTCAAGTTCGATTTATTCCGCTGAAGACAAATTGTTAACAAAGCCTCAAGGTAGCCTTTAGATATGAAGATTTTGGTTACCGGTGGCGCTGGCTACATTGGGTCCCACGTAGTCAGAGCTGCTGAGGCGGCTGGGCACAGCTGCGTAGTGGTCGACAACCTCTCTACAGGCCTTCCACAGCGGATTAGCTGCCCGATTGTCCAACTCGAATTGGCTTCGGAAGAGGCCGTTCCGCAGCTTGTCAGGTTGATGAAGGATGAGAACTTTGACTCTGTGATCCACCTCGCTGCCAGAAAGCAGGTGGGTGAATCGGTCGAAAAACCTGAGGAATATTTCCTAGAGAATCTTGGCGGCTTGGGCAATTTGCTGCTGGCGATGCGCGAAGTTGGCCTGAAATCTTTGGTCTTCTCCTCCTCGGCAGCCACCTACGGCATGCCTGACGTAGACAAGGTGAACGAGGATTACCCAGGTGTCCCAATCAACCCATACGGTCAAACCAAGCTGATTGGCGAAATGATGGTGAAAAACGCCCAGGTTTGGGGACTAAAGGGCGTAAACCTTCGTTACTTCAATGTGGCTGGAGCTGGTGCCAGCGATTTGGCTGATACCGCGGCTCTCAATCTGATTCCGATTGCAATCAATGCGGTCAAGGCTGGCAAGGCTCCGATCGTGTTCGGCACCGATTATCCAACACCCGATGGCAGCTGTATTCGCGACTATGTTCACGTTGAGGATTTGGCCCACGCCCATCTTGCGGCAGTTGATTACCTGGTTGGTGAGAATCAAGAATTCCAAACCTTTAACGTCGGAACAGGCGAGGGCGCATCGGTAATCGAAGTGCTGGATGCGCTGAAGGCTGCAAGCGGAATTGATTTTGAAGTCGCCATCGGCGAGCGCCGTGCGGGAGATCCACCTCGACTAGTGGCGGACGTAACTCGCATCGACAAGGCGCTGGGCTTTAGAACCAAGCATGATCTTGCAGCAATTGTGCAATCAGCTTGGGATGCTAGCTAGGTACCTTTAGCACCTGTCCGATCCGCAGTAAATCTGGGTTGGTAATTCCATTTAGGGTTGCCAGAGCGGTGGCACTGACTCCAAGCCGACTTGCGATTGACCACAGCGTGTCACCGGCTTTAACCGTGTAGGTCTTTACCGTTGGTGAGGTTATAACCGGTGGTGAAGAGCTGACTGAGGTTGGTATTTTGAGAATCTGCCCTACTCGAATGTTGGTTGAGGTGCCCAACGCATTTGCTGAGTTTTTTGTTTGGTACCGTTCAGCGCAAGGCCGTCTCCACCCACTCGAGCTTGCGGCGCGGTCCTATCAGCGGCTCGTCTCAATACATCCCTTTTGGGATGGCAACGGTCGAACCAGTCGCCAGGTGATGGACTGGATACC
>CAZZHB010000029.1:9030-12727 GCA_964653615.1 uncultured Aquiluna sp. | reverse complement strand
CGGCGGCGATAGCTGCCACGCGGATAATGCGCGAGAACTTCATGTTTCTCTCCTTATGAGTTGTGAACCGTCCCCAATCATTAGGAGATCTAATGAAGGAAACTTGATTGAGGTTACACCGAAAGTTGAGACTTATAAAACAAAAAATGTAATTTTTAGTCACGAGATGTTTTTCAGTTGTTTACCAAGATCTTGTAAGCGATTTCGCCTAGGTGACTACTGGCCTCACCGCACTAGACTCAGAAACGTGATAACCCGCTCAGATAGGGCTGCTTTAGCTGCCATAGCGCTCTGGGCGACCCTCGCTCCGCTGGGCTCGATTCTTGGAGATTTGCCACCATTTTTCGTCACCGGAGTAGGACTTTTGGTTGGCTCCCTGATCGCCATTGTCGTAAGTAGAGGCCAGCTTGCAAGCATTAAGGTCCCACCGAAGACTTTGCTAGTTGGGGTCTATGGCTTATTCGGTTACCACGCCGCTCTCTTTACTGCGCTGCAACTAGCCCCGGCCATCCAGGCAAACCTGATCAATTACCTTTGGCCGCTATTGATCGTCGTGCTAGCTCCAATGTTCCTCAGCGGAACATCACTTAGAGCAAAGCATGTAATTGCGGCTCTGATTGGCTTTCTCGGAGCGGCCCTCGCCATCACTTCGGGCGGAGGCACTTCCTCGGGCAGCCTGGCCGGATATGGATTCGCGTTTTTGGCAGCCTTGATTTGGGCTACATACTCTCTGATGACTAAGCGAGTGAAGCACTTTGAGAGCGCTGCGGTTGGCCTTTTCGCCTTGATATCAGGCCTACTGGCTCTTGTTGCTCATCTGATCTTTGAGCCATCTGTTAGCCCCTCAAGCATGCAGTGGGTCTTGCTTATTGCTTTAGGGCTTGGCCCACTCGGTAGCGCCTTCTACCTTTGGGATTACGCGCTGAAGAATGGTGATCCGCAGCGGATTGGCTTGCTGTCTTTTCTGACGCCCCTGCTCTCAACCACACTCCTTCTTATCGTCACAGGGAAAGAACTGACCTGGTTACTGTTGGTTTCTGGAATTCTGATTATTGGGGCGGCACTGCTTGGAAGTAGGTCCAAGGCGAAAAATGACTGACAACTTTAAAAAGCGCCAGCTGGCATTACCTATTTACTTACCCTCACTGCTGTTCGAAGCCGCTCTCAGTGCGCTCCTACCGATTCTTCCGGCCAGCGCAACAGAATTCGGGTTTGACCTTGCGGCTGCCGGTGCCATAACCGCGGCGGCGATGCTGGGAACTTTCCTATTTGAATGGCCAGCCTCGCTGATCGTGAATCGCCTGGGTGAGCGAAGCTCTATGATCCTGGCTACTTTGGTGGCCTCGGGTTTTGCTTTGTTGGGGTTTTTAAACATGGGCTACTGGCAACTCCTTGTTATCGCCATGGGCTTTGGAGCGATGTTCTCGCTGTTTGGGCTCTCAAGACATTCAATGCTGGCGGCGCAAGTTCCGGCAGTGCACCGAGCCAAAGCTATGTCGCTTTTGGGAGGCTCCTTCAGAGGAGGTGCAGCTCTCGGTCCGATTCTCGGAGGACTAGCAGTTTCCCAGTTTGGGACCCAGGCTGCCTACCTGGTTGCCGCCGGTCTTTGCCTAGTCGCCCTAATCGCAGTGATGGCAGTTCCTGCCACTAGATTGCAGTCTTCACCATCAGGCCAACATGGAAATGTTTGGACGGTTGCAAAGCATGAACGGGCAAAGCTACTGACTTTAGGTATGGCTTCAGCCATCATTTCGGCTGGTCGAACCATTCGCATGATCGGACTCCCCCTGTTGGCAATCCAGCTCGGGATAGATGCCGCTACTGCGTCCTTAATCTTTGGTGTCACCGGCGTGATTGACTTCGCTCTGTTTTATCTATCCGGGTTGATAATGCACCGCTGGGGTAAGTTCTGGTCCTCAGTGCCGACGCTCTTGGCTCTAGGGACTTCCTATCTTTTTGCCTTCATGGTTACCGACCTGGCAACCTTCTGGGTCTTAGCCGCGGTTACGGCCCTGGCCAATGCCGCGAGCGCCGGCATCAACATGGTTCATGTTGCAGACACGGCTCCGGATGGAGCCAGGAGCGAATTTCTTGCAGCGTTCCGAATGCTCACCTCGGGAGGTGTAGTGCTCGCGCCCCTGATGATCACCTCGCTGACGGCTCTGATTGCCCTTCCAGCAGCGCTGGCTATCACCGGAGTCTTGAATTTCTATGGGGCATATCTTTTCTGGAAGTATTTGCCTGTCCATGCACCGGACCCAGAGTCAGTCAACTAGAAAACTCTCGGCACTCGCCATCTTGCAAATCCTGCCCGCGGGATAAAGACCGAATGGGTCCCGATGCACAGCACACACAACAACGGTGGATTTCGCCCCTGCCACCTTCGTCTCAACAGTGATCAAATCCAGCTGTCTTGCACTGGGGGCGCGCTCAAGAAAAGTTGCTGCTGCTTGCTGAAGTTTCGCAGGGTTGGGGATCCCGCGGGTTATGGCACGATCGTGCGCGTAGAGCACCGCTGAATCAACCACGCCCTGGATGCGATTTTGAGCTATTAGAGCTGTCGCGACAGCGAAGCTGCCGATGAACAGTGTGAGTAGCAAAGCCAAGTATCCAGCAATCAAAATAGCCAGGCTTCCGCGCTCATTCATGATTTCGGGATGCCCATGGTTTGAATCGCTATCGCCTGACCTATTGAGACTTCAAGGGACACTAAAGAACAATTCAGGCTGCACCAGTAGCGATAGTCACTCACACTCACATCCCAATCGCTAGCGAAAATCTCAATCGCCCCCGGCAGGGCCTCGCTCGGTCGATCCGGATTCTCAAGCATCGCCAATCGCAAGGCATGCCTGGCTATCGACTCGGCCGCAAGCTCATTACTTAGTTGCTGATAGACCGAAGTGGCAAATCCAACTGGCACCAGTAGCAGTGCCGTGAACACGACCAGTTCCAGCGGAGTGGAGCCTGAGTCAGAGAATCGCTTCATTGGCTGCGGTGACCTCAACGCTGATCTTTGTCATCTCCGAGAGGAATCCCAGCCCGGGCAACTCGCCCTCAACTTTGTAGCCAGAGGTCTCACCGGTGGCTAGCTCGCTGACCCTGACCGAAACCATGGAAGGCACTCGCTTGCGAATCAGCTTGAGTAGGTAATCGTTCTTAGATGAAGATTTGGCTAGCGCCGCCTGTTGAGAGGCATCAATGGCAGCATCCCTGATCACCATGACGTTCATTGCAGAAAGCCCGAGTGCCAAAGTGGTAACGGTCACCGTGGTAGCCAAAGTGATCCCAGCCAATGCTGAAACGACAGCGCTGCCTCGATCGTTCAAAATGAAACCACTCGATCCATGGCCTCATCGAATACACCTTGAAGCGCCGGGGCTGCGAACGCCCATATCACGACGACCAGCCCAGCCGTCATCAGGGTTATCAGGACCCAACCTGGAACATCGCCTCGGTCTGAACGCATTCGTTGTTTCATTTCTTTCCTTTCATCGATAGTTGGATTGCAAAACGAGTAGTGATGGGAAGATTGCAAATAAGACGGTGACGGGGAGAATCAGAAACACGGTCGGAATCAGCATCTTGGTTTCGTTCTGACCCGCTCTGCGGGTCAAGTTCTTGATCACCTGCTGCCGGATTGATCCGGAGAGTTGCGAGATTTGGTGGGCAGCAGGGCTACCTCGCACGATTGAAATCT
>CAZZHB010000029.1:0-9020 GCA_964653615.1 uncultured Aquiluna sp. | reverse complement strand
CCAGATCAGCACCCAAATCCAGGTGTGCCACCAGATGCCCAAAGCTCTGATTCCAAAACCCGCTGAGCCTTGGTTGTAACCAGCGAATCGCAACCGAGACTGGCAAGCCATTCTCGAGTAAAAGTGCGAACGCCGATGTCACATCAGCCAGTTGCATCTGCTCCTGAGAGTATTTGCGTTTGTTGAATTGGGCACCGAGGCGAGAAAAGATCGCAAGATATCGAACCTCTAGCTTTGGAGGTGCAGGCGGTTGATGCGCGGCTAACAGGCGATTACTCAATGCCATTGAGCACTCGATTCGGCAGTGGCAGGTGGCCCAAGCGGTTTACCAAACTGTAGGCCAGCAGGCTTAGCGCTAAACCGAGGATGAGAATCAAAGCACCGAGCTCGGTAGCGAAGGCTGCCTTGTTTTGCGGCAACTGAATCAGCACCAAGGCAACCAACCATGGCGCGAAAAGTGCGATCTTGGCGCTTGCCGATACCCAGCCCTGCTTCGCCTGAAGTTGAGCCAACTCTCCCTGCTCTTTTCTAACCTGCATGGCTGCACGCTGGTAGGTGATCGCCATCCCATTTCCGCCAAGCTCGCGATCTAGCTCAATCAACAGGGCCAAGAAATCTGCATGGCGATTGGCAAAACGTTTTCGCATAGCAGGCATAAGTTGATCCACTTCAAAACCTTTGTCGTAGAGCTCTAATAACCCTCGGAATTCACTCTGAAGTGAAACTGGACCTTTGGTTGCCAAATACTCAAACTGATCCCTAAGGCCAAGACCGCTAATCGCGCCCGATTGAAAACTGTCGAATACCTGTGGCCAGCTGGAATCAAATGCTCGCTGCCTCACCTCGCCCCTGAGCCGAAGAGTTTCTAGCGCGACCGCGATGCTTAGCAAGCCAAAACAAAAAGCCAGGCCCCAGACGCCTGTGAGGAGATAGCCCAGTAGAGCTATCGATGCTGCAAAGAAGAAAATCGAAAGACCAATTTCTCGCCGGTGCTCTGACCAGCCAGCGCGAGAAAGAAGGTCGTTATAAAACTTCATCGCTCACCTCCAAGATTTCAGAGACGATGCGCTGGCCATTCGGTAGACGTTTACAGAAAACGACTAGATCAAATGCCCCAATCACAGTCGGTCGCAAGAACCGATCAGTTATGTTTTCGCCGGCCAATAACGGCAGCGTAAGGAGCTTTTGCAGTGCAGCTCGAGCCGAATCGGCATGCAAAGTGCAAAGTCCTGGGATCCCAGAATTTAGAGCAACCAACATATCGAGAGCCTCAGCTCCCCTCACCTCGCCGATCACAAGCCGGGTCGGGCGCATCCGAAGCGATTGCTTTACCAGCTCCCGCAGACCAATCTCGCGCGTTCCCTCTGCGGTGGCGGGTCTGACCTGCATTGCAACCCAGTCATCGTGATCAATCGCCAGTTCAAAGGTGTCTTCGCAAGAAATCACCCGTTCATCCGGATCAAGTTCTGCCAATAGTGCACTTAGCAAGGTGGTCTTTCCGGCCTGAGTCGCGCCAGCTATCAGAATGCTCTGTTGGGTTTGCATCGCTATCTCTAAGGTCTGACGCTGCTCTGGTGTCAGCGATCCCAGTCTTTCGAGCTGAGAAAGGTTCACCCTTTCTGCTCGGAACTTGCGGATGTTGACTGACCAGGTGTCCTTAGTTAGCTCAGGGATAACGACGTGAAGCCTTGAACCATCCGGCAGATTGGCATCCACATATGGGGTGAGCCGATCGACTCGCCTGCCAGAAAAGGCCAGCATTCGAAGCGTGAGATTTCGGATTTGATTGGCGGTGAAATCGAGCTCAACGACCTGATGCCTATCTGAAAAATAGTGAATCTGATTTGGGCGATTAATCCAGATTTCTTCGATTTGAGGATCATCCAAAAAGGGTTGCAGCACTCCATATCCAGTGAGCTCTTGTCGAGCTCGAACTTGCAATTCGGCTTCCGGTATCGGCCCTGAAGCTTCTTCTGCAAGTTCGTCCATAGCCTTTGAAATAGCAGATTCAACCCCAGTTGACTTTGACAGCGCAAGCTCTCTTGCTCGGTTCACAAGTTGGCTCAGGGTCGACATGTTGGAAGTTTTTCAACCCTTAAGATTTCCTGCTTGAGGTTTTCCACAGCTAGAAAAATCCGCTAAGCTATCTCAGTTCCATGCGGGTGTGGCGAAATTGGCAGACGCACCAGATTTAGGTTCTGGCGCCGAGAGGCGTGGGGGTTCAAGTCCCTTCACCCGCACAAACAAAAAGCCCTGAGATTTCTCTCAGGGCTTTTTAGTTTTTGGAAACTAGCTCTTGGTGATTTGAACCGAGTTTGAGTTGTGGTCAATTTCGAAACGGTATGGGCCGCGGTGTAATACCTCGATACCGTTTCCGCCCTCAGCCTTGATGCCCAACTGCGATGCCACCTCGGCAAAGAAGCTCTTCTGCGAGTCAATGGTTAGCTCAGTCCCCTGATACCAGGCAGTTGATGATCCGAGGTTCCGCTTTGCGATTGCAACCGAACCGTCAACGTCGCTGCCCTGGAAAGAGGCAACAAGCTCAGCACCATTAAGGCGAGATAGCTCGGACCATAGGGTTGCATCCAGGCCGTTGGATAGCTTGATTGAGGTCTCCGGACGAAGCGGATAGAACTCCTCGACATAAACACCGATGACGTTCTTTACTAAGTTTCCACCGTAGCCACCGAGCTTCACGCGACCGGTGCGGTTAGAAATGTTGGAGTAGTAACCAACCACCAGGTTGCCGCCGGATGTGGCGTATTCAGTGAACGTCTTTTCTTCCTTATCGGTCAGCATGTGAACCATCGGCATCAAGACCAGCTCGTACTGCTTGAGGGTCTCAAGATCTGCATAGGCAGGAACGAAGTCCACCTGAACACCAAGCTCCCACATAGCGCGGTACCAGTTGGCAACCGTGTTTGGGTAGCTCATGTCTTCAGTTGGCATATTTGCCTGCATCATCACCCAGAACTGCTCATAGTCATAAACCATGGCAACCTTGGCTCGGTTGGTCGGGTGAGCGGAGACTTCCGGGTGCGCCTTTAGCAGCGCGCCCAGTTCACTTACCTCACGATAGACACGGGTGTCCTCGCCAGCATGCGGCACCATGGCCGAGTGGAAACGCTCGGAACCTGCCTGACCCTGACGCCACTGGAAGTACATAACTCCCTGCGAGCCACGCGCCACAAAACTGAGCGAGTTGCGCTTTTCCTGACCCGGTGTCTTCGCGTAGTTGCGTGGCTGCCAGTTAACTGCCGAAGAGCTGTGTTCCATTAGGAGCCACTGTTTGCCATTTGCAAATCCGCGAGTCAGGTCTGCCTGCTGAGCTAGATCGATGTGGTTTAGCGGATCATGCTGAGCCAGGTAGTGATCGGTCGAAACAAAATCAACCTCTTTACTCCAGGCAAAGTAATCCATCGCGTAGGTGAACTTCATAGACATGAAGTTGGTTGTGACGGGGTTTTTCTTGTCGTACTTCTTGATGATGTCGCGTTCCATTTTGAACAGCTCTAGCGTGACATCGGAGGAGAAGCGCTTGAAATCAAGCTGCTGACCAGGATTTGGGTGAGTGCCATCCGGGGTGCGCTTTGGCACCACAATCTCTTTCCACTTGTAGTAGCGCTGTGACCAGAAGTCAGTTCCCCAAGCGTGGTTTAGATCTTCAATCGAGTCGTACTTCTTCTTTAGCCAACTAACAAAAGCCGACCTGGAGTTCTCGCAGTAGCAGTAGGGGGCGTGGCAACCGTATTCGTTGTTCACGTGCCACATCACAACCGCTGGGTGCTTGGCGTAGCGCTTGGCAATCTGTTCAACCAAGGCAGCTGCCTTCTTGCGATAGACCGGGCTGGCTGCGCAGTATTGCTGCCGGCCTCCGTGAGCCAGTCGAACACCGTCAAAGTTCACCGGCAACACCTCTGGATAGGCAAGAGTCAGCCAGGCTGGCGGAGACGCTGTGGCGGTCGCCATGTCGATGCTGATTCCGCCCTGGTGCAATAGTTCAACCACCTCGTCCAGCCAACCAAAGTCATACTTGCCCTCGGACGGCTCGAGCTTTGCCCAGGAGAAAATCCCGAGTGAAACTAGGTTCACACCGGCCTTTTGCATAAGCCTGATGTCCTCTCGCCAGACATCCTTGCTCCACTGCTCCGGGTTGTAGTCGCCACCGAAGTGGAGTTTTTCTAGGTTCAGCATTTAGATTGCCTCTATTTCGATTAGGAACGCATTGTCAGGGAACAAAATTGGTGCTCTTAGGCCCATGTGCATCAGAGCACTGCCAGTTAGTTCGACACCTTCAAGCCATTGGACTTGTGCTCGTTGCAGGAACTTCGTCTCACCGGCGGGAAAAACCGCTTTGACTTTGTAGTTGGTGTTTTCGCTCAGACCAGCAAAACGAATGCCGGCGGGTCTTGAGCCGCCCTGAGTGCCAAGGGCAACGTAAGCAAAAATTGCCTTGCGCTGATCCTTGGAAACCACACCGTGGACAAAACTAGTCTCGTCCACCCGGTCAACTCGCACCATGGTGCCGGAGTGGAGTAGGTCTCGATTTGCCTTGTAGTAGCTTGCCCAACTCTTGAGATGCGCCAGCTCTTCTTGAGTGCACTGCGTGATGTCCCACTCCAGGCCAGCGTGGCCAAAGAGCGCTGTCACGGCTCGGAATGAAAGTTCATGAACCCTCAAAGTAGTGTGGGATTTGGTGGGACCAATGTGAGAGCCAAGCAGCTCCGGCGGGATCGCAAACTGGGTATAGCGCTGAATCCGCTGGCGGTCCGCGGCATCGTTGCAGTCTGAGGTCCAGAACCTATCGGCGTGCTGGGCCATACCAAGATCAATACGACCACCACCTGATGCACAGGATTCAATTTCAAGACCTGGGTGGCGCTGCTTTAGCTCGTCAAAGAACCGATAAATCGCCTTGGTTTGCTCATGAACGGCCGGGATTTCATTGCTGGCAGGCTCGAGTAGGAACTTATTGTGATCCCACTTGATGTAGGCAATGTCATTCTCACTCAGCACCTTGTCCACCTGATCGAAAAGGTGTTTGTAGGCAGCTGGGTTGGTGATATCCAACACGTGCTGGTGCCTACCCTCAGGGGGAACGCGATCTCCGACTTTCAATATCCAGTCTGGATGTGCGCGATAGACATCAGAGTCAGCATTGAGCATTTCGCCCTCAAACCAAAGACCAAACTCCATGCCGCAGGACTGAACCTTTTTGATTAGCGGGCCAAGACCTTCGGGCCAGACCTCATCGGACACAACCCAGTCACCTAGGCCCTTGAGGTCATCTCTGCGCGACCCAAACCAACCATCGTCCAGCACAAATCTTTCAACGCCAATTTGCTGGGCGACCTCGGCCAATTGAGATAGCTTCTGTAAGTTGTGATCGAAGTAGACCGCTTCCCATACGTTCAAAGTCAACGGCCTTGGGCGAATGTTGGTCGGATGATTTGGCCTAGAACGAAGCCATGAGTAAATCCGGTTGGTTGTGCCGTCAATGCCACTGCCGGAGTAAACCGCTACCACCTCTGGGGATTCGAAGCCTTCACCTGGCTGAACGATAACTTCCCCCGGAAGCAACAGCTCGCCGGCTGCGATAAAAGTTCTTCCAGACTGCTGACGCTCAATGATGTGTTTTGAGTTTCCAGAGAACAGGATTCCCAGACCCCAAACTTCACCCTGTTGATACCCGGCTCCGCGCGTGAGTGCGTACTGCATGATCGTGTAGTCGTGTGAGCTTCTGCCCTCTCGCTCTTCACGAACAAACTGACCGGGTTGAATCTCCCTGCGCTGCAGTTGCCGCTCGTTCACCCAGCGGCCCGAAAAGTCCATGGACTCGGCTGCCTGGTCGGGAAGCGGCATAAAGACATTGAGCTCGTTGAGAGTGAATGACTCAGGTCCAAAGTTACGAATGGTTTGGGTTACCCCTAATACTCCGCCGCCTAAGAACCGGTAGCAGTTTGTGATTTCCAGCTGGGCGTGGTTGTCACGGCCAGTGATAGTCGCGCTAGTTGGAGTTTGATCAACCGAAACGATTTCAAACTTTTGCGAAAAGCGCTTTCCATTGGAGTGCCCAAGCAGGGCAGGCAAACCGGTGTTGCCGCGAGAGTTTTCACGCCAGATTGATTGATACATCGGATCATCCAGCTCCGCGTGAGCAACCGGCTCCATGGCGGATTTTGAGAAGCTTTCGATGCTGGAAATCTGACCCAGGAAGTGACCCCAGTGCACAATCTCTGCGGTATCGCGAGAGAGATCAATCAGCAGCGAAACGCCGTCTTGCGAAAGGTGAACAAAATCTGGTTTGGCCAAGGCGTCATCCCTAAATCGAGTGGGTTCTCTAGATAATCTTGAGGTATCAACTGCTTGATTTTGCTCAACACTATTAGCGATTCGAACTTTTTCGAAGCAAAAGCGACAAAAGTAATCAGAGCGTTAGTAACAAAGCTTTCAAAATCGCAATACTTAAGTATTCTGAAATGCTTACGGAAAGGCCCACTGTGTTAGCTGCTCAACGCAAAGCTCGCATCCTCGAAGAGGTCGCACTTGCTGGCGCTATTCGCATTGCAGATTTGGCTGAGAGGCTAGAGGTCTCTGAGGTCACCATTCGCCGCGACGTAGAAGCGCTCGCCTCCCAGGGCATGGTCGACAAGGTTCACGGTGGCGTTACCTCTAACTCGCTGAGCTCAACTCTGGAGCCAACCTTTGACTCCACCAGTCAAAAAGAGCAAGCCGCAAAGGATGGCATCGCCAAGCTGGCCTTTGAATTGGTCCGACCAGGAATGGCAATCGCACTGATGGGTGGCAGCAGCGTCTATGCGCTGGCAAAGCTTTTGAAGGATTCTCCAAGCATCACAATCGTGACCAACTCAGTTCCAGTTTCCGACCTTTTTGCGCAAAACCCCAGGGCCGATCAGACCGTGGTGCTCACCGGTGGAGTTCGCACCCCAACGGACTCACTGGTTGGAAATATCACCGCTGAAGTTTTCTCGCGCTTCAATTTGGACTTGGTCTTTATGGGAACCCGCGGCATGGACAGTGAGTTCGGATTCTCATCTCCGAACCTGGTCGAGTCTGAAACCAACCGTGAGGTTTTGCGCCGAAGCCAGAAGTGTGTGGTTTTGGCCGACCACACCAAATGGGGAGTTCGAGGTTTTTCATCTTTTGCCAGCTTTGAGCAGGCGGATGTTGTGATCACTGATTCGAAATTGCCAAAGGCTGCTCTGACTCAACTAAATGAGCAGGTGAAGGATGTTCGCATAGCCCAGATTCGCTAGCGACCAAGATTCAACGAGAGCAAATAGCTCCCAATCGGCTTTCCAAATCTAGTTCCGACCTTGGCGAGGTGGCCCTGCTCCTGGAAACCAAGCTTGGTGTGCAGTCGAATAGAGGCATCCGCTCCCCGGTCGGCAATAACCGCAATTATCTCCCTGACCCCAGCAGCCTTGCTTCGGGAAATCAGCTCCGAGAGCAGCAACGTGCCGAGCTTTTTCCCAGTTGCCGCAGCAGATAGATAAATTGAATTCTCAACCACTTTTAGGTAGCCACTGCGCTGCCGCCAAGGTGCGACATAGGCGAATCCTATGACCTCTATGTCGCCTCGCACCAAGACCAAGAATGGCAACTCGAACTTGCTGAGCATTTCGTGTTTTTCCTGCCAGTACTTCAAATCCAGCGGTTTGTCGTCGAAGGTGACAACAGTGTTGCGAATGAAGTAGTTGTAGAGGTCTTTGATGGCTGGAAGGTCTTCAAATCTGGCGTTTCGAATGCCAATTGGGCGCTCTGGCTCTGCTCCACGCTGCTTAAGCTTGCGAACCATCCGCCAGCGGGTTTCGGAATCCACCACCTAGGCGCTCCAATCGATCGGGCTTAGTCCGAGATCCAAAAGCGCGCTATTGCAACGAGAAAACGGCTTTGAGCCGAAAAAACCGCGATAGCTGGACAGCGGTGAAGGATGCGGGGAGGAAATGATGGTGGCTTGATTCAAAAATGGCTTGAGCTCATTAGCCCGCTGACCCCACAGTATCGCCACCAGTTTTGGACCCAGTGCCTGCTGAAGTGCCTTGATCGCAGCGGTTGTGAAATCCGCCCACCCGATATCAAGGTGGCCGGCGGTGTTGTTTGCCTGTGTGGTGAGGTGACGATTCAGGAGCATCACCCCACGATTAGCCCAGGGTGCAATGTCCCCCGTCGTGACAATTTGATCACCTAGGTCACTTCGCAGCTCTTTGAAGATGTTGCTGAGGGTGGGTGGTAGTGGCTTGGTGTCTTTAGGTACGGCAAAACTTAGTCCAATTGCGTGCTCTGGGTTTGGGTAGGGGTCTTGCCCCACAATCAAAACCCGATAATCCTGTGGTGGCAGCATGAATGCCCGCAGCACATTCTCGGTGCTTGGAATTGAGCTTGGGTCAGAAAGCACGCGCTGTTCAATTTCGCCAAGCAGGCCCAATTGATCGGCGAGTAATTCTCGCCAAATTGGATGAAGTTGCTTTGCGAACATTCCTACATAGTAAAAGTGCCATGATGGTATTGCTAATAAAAAGGAGCAATGATGCCAAGTCCTGCCGAGTTACTTCAGGAAGCAAAGAAGTACCAAGAGACCCTTTCGAACATTCGAAGAGACCTACATCAGATCCCTGAATTTGGCCTAAACCTCCCAAAGACTCAGCAGAGAATTCTGGATTCCATTCACGGCCTCGGTGAGATTCACCTCGGAAAAGACCTCAACTCAATTGGTCTGGTGATTCGTGGCGGAAAACCAGGACCTACCGTGTTGCTTCGCGCAGACATGGATGCGCTCTCGGTCAAAGAAGAAACCGGCCTAGAATTCGCATCGACCAATGGATTTATGCACGCTTGCGGCCACGACCTGCACATGGCGGCCGGAATTGGCGCGGCCCACCTATTGGCAACTCACAAAGACAAACTTTCCGGCAACGTGTTGATTTGGTTCCAGCCCGGTGAGGAAGGCCACCACGGCGCTGACGTGATGATCGACGAAGGCTTCTTGGAGCTCAGCG
>CAZZHB010000028.1:0-12851 GCA_964653615.1 uncultured Aquiluna sp. | reverse complement strand
GGCAACAGTGACTAACTGTGCTATCTACGGTGGCGCAACGGTCCTACATCCTTACGGTAACTTCACTACCTCAAGATCGGTCAACACCTGCACCCTTACCGGTTCAACTACCGCAGATACCAGCGAGGGTTCCCTTGTGATTCGAGTTCAGTGGGGTTCCTCCGATGCGATTTTCCACGTGAAGTTCGAGAAGCAGTATGACCACGGCTCTCAGCAGCACCAGACCAGCGCAACCATCAACACAACCAATGGATTTGCTATTGGCTCAACTGTGTCGATTAACGCTGCGACTGTTTGGAAAAACTCATACCTCAACACTTTGGGGGCGTCGAGTTTCTCCTACTACGCGTTCATTAGCAATGGTAAGTGTGGCCAGTCCTCCAACGGATCTTCGCGTATTTACCTGGCGAACAACAACGACTTCAACTGGAGTGGAAATGGTTTCCAGATCCCACAGTCTGCTACCACATCGACCAACGTGTTTATTCCAGACCTCACCGGTTATGGCTTGACTTTGATCACGTCTTACAACGGCAACAACACGATCATGAACCAGTTGACTTCCTACAAAATCGGTGAGACCTCGCTTGTTGCGTGTACTCACACTTACCAGGGTGGCGGTGGAATGCCTGGAGGTCCTGGCGGCTCAAGCGTTCGCCCTTCTGGTCCTAAGTACGAAGGCCCTGAGATCCTTGCCGTGGACACCTTCCGTCCAATTATCGCCGGAGGCAAGCTCACCTTCACCGGAAAGAACCTTTCCGCTGTCACCTCGGCAACTATCGGTTCAAAAGCCGCCTCGCTGAGCTTCGATGCGACTTCTGGCTTGTCGATCGGGACTCCTGCAGGCTTGGCTCCTGGGAAGTATGACCTTGTCATGGAGTCAAGTTATGGAAAGCTCACTCACATCAACGCGGTGACTATCAAGGCTCCAACCCCCACGGTCACTATCGGCTTCAGAAGCGATGATGCCTACCTTGACGAGAAGCAGGTTCTTGATCTTGTTGCCTTCAACCAGACCCTGAACCCTGACTACGAGAAGGTTCGCTGCATCGTGAACGCATCAGACCCGAAAGTTGCCAAGCGTATTGCTGATCTAGTTTGCGCTCAGGTTGCTCGCGGCGAAGCACGCAACGTTGAGGTCATCAAGGACATCCGCAACACCTATCCAGGTGAAGGATTCTGGGTTCGCGTTTACGCGGCTGGCTAATTGCACATAACTAAACGGCAGGGAATGATCTCCCTGCCGTTTGTTTTTTAATCGAATTTCTCAAATTAAGAATTAGGCTGAAGCGCAAAGTTGCCAAGTCGGCGGTGAGGAGTTCACATTCGGTGTTCATTCGCATTGCAATTTCAGTAGTAGCGGCAATTCTTCTGCCGACCTTTTGGGCTGGCCCAGTCGCCACCGCCAACGCTTCATCTCAGCCCAGACTAATCGTGACTAGCACCCAGTCTGTTGTGGGTTCCGGAAGCACCCGCACTGTTTCTCACACCGTCACGGTGGTGGACACGCAGGGTGCCCTAACGTCAGGTATTCCTACTGGTAATCAGGTCAGGGTTTTTTTTGCATCCATTTTGTGCAACAGTCCTCGAAGTGAGAGTGAATCTACTTGGTCTGGCCTCATTAATGGCTGTCGACCACTGGTGGCAGTCGGCACGACCATAACTATTTCCCCAACTTTATTCCAGCAAAATAGAAGTATCGGCGCTTCATGGATAGATCGCTCAGTGGCAGACTTTCCTTATCTCGTAGCCCGAATCATGATGGAAGATTCCAGTGGAACGAGGCTGTTTTACTTCGCCAATGCGGTTGAGAACTCAGTGGTTGTTGCCGCTTCCGGGCTGCCCAGTCAATACCTTTGGCCAGAGATAACTTGGCCACAAAGTGCCCGCCCAATAACTGCTGGAAACAGCCTTAGCTTTGTTGGCAAAAGGCTCGATGCGATCATGGCCACCTCAATTGGATCACTGCCAGCGACAATAAGTTCCAACTCGGCGAGCACGCTGACCGTAACGACGCCAACGTCGCTAGCGCCTGGGACCTACGACCTAACCATGCAAACACCGTTTGGAACGATCACCAAGATCAATGCCGTAAGAATCAAAGTTCCCACCCAACCAAGAATCTTGACCTTCAAATCCTCAGCCATGCATCTTAATGAGCAGAACGCACAGGACTTGGCGACCTTTCATGAGAGCCTTAATAGCGATTATGAAAAAGTGCGCTGCATCGTGAACTCCGCCGATCAAAAGACAGCCCAAAAGATTGCCCGCCTGACCTGCATGCAAATAGCTCGCGGTGAGCTTCGAAATGTCGAGGTAATCCAGGAGAGTCGCAACAGTTTTTCGGGTAGGGGTTTCTGGGTTCGAATTTACGCAACCGGTTAGTGCAATCGGCGCCTTGATTGACCAATACAGCTGAAGGAGTAAGTAATGGCAGCAGACAAATTGATTTCATCGGGCGGTCCCTGGGAGCCGGTGATTGGCTATTCACGTGCGACAGTTACGGGCCCTTTTGTGCACGTGTCTGGTACCACAGCAACGGTCGACGGGAAACTGCAACACGAGGGCGATGCTTATGGTCAGACCAAAGTGGCTTTTGAGATTATCGAGCAAGCCCTCGCTCAAGCCGGACACAGCCTGAAGGATGTAGTTCGAGTGCGCATCTACCTAGCCAACGATGCCGATATGGATGCCGCCGGTAAAGCAAACGGTGAATTGTTTTCAGAGATTCGTCCCGCGCTAACAATCCTGGCCGGACTCAAGTTCATCAATCCAGCCATGTTGGTTGAGATTGAAGTCGATTCATATAAGCAGTGAGTTTGCTGTGTCGGGAGATTGAGAATCTACCCTTGGCATAGACTCTGGAAATGAGCGCAACACTTTTTTCCACCCAAACCCACTTTGCCCAGGTGCTTAACCAGGTGCGTGACGCTGGGTATCTAAAAAAGAAACCAAGTTTCTACATCATTCGCTTGGTTGCGATATCAATCATCGCTTCTGCGCTTTGGACCGGTGCTGGCTTTCTAGCTTGGGCCGCGACTACCAACAGCTGGTGGATGGTGCTGGCTTTCGCGCTGGTGGCTCTATTAGGAGTCATGAGTGCGCAGTACGGATTTATTGCACATGAAGCTGCTCACCGTCAGATCTTTCGAAACAACAAGCTAAACGACTGGACCGGTTTGGTGCTGGCAAACCTGTTTGCCGGCCTGTCTTACGGATTTTGGCTACGCAAACACAACAAGCACCACCAGCGTCCAAATCAGATTGGCGAAGATCCAGACATTGCGATCCGCGTGCTCAGCTTCACTACTGAATCCAAGCTTGCCAAGAAGGGCATCGAGCGATGGTTTTCGGATCGTCAGGGATATCTCTTCCCGCTGCTGCTGCTTTTCACTGGTTTTGACCTTTTGCTCGACTCAATTGCTGGCCTTGGTCGCAAAGACCGACCAATCGGCATTCGCATTTTGGAATTTTCGCTGATGATGATTCGCCAGTTTGCGCCCTATGTGGTCTTGGCAATTATGTTTGGGCCTTTCTGGGCCATGGCGATGTGGTTTGTAATGATGATGAGCTTTGGATTCTTTATGGGCGCGGCCTTCGCACCAAACCACAAGGGAATGCCGCTGATTGAAAAGGACTCCAAGCTGGACTTCTTTTCCCGCCAAGTATTGACCTCGAGAAACATCAAGGGCAGCTGGCTCAAGGACAACTTGATGGGTGGCTTGAACTACCAGGTTGAGCACCACCTGTTCCCGTCGATGGCCAGGCCGTTTTTGCGCAAGGCGCACAGCATCGTTGCCGAGTACTGCAGAAGCAACGACATCACCTTGGTGGAGATGAATTTGATGGCTAGCTACAAGGTGATCATGCAGCACCTGAACAAGGTTGGGCTTAGCAATAATGCAGATCCATTTGTTTGCCCAATGGTCGCGGAATTGCGCCCAAGAAACTAGCCTGTAATCGTGTCAAAGGCTGAAGTCGACCAATACCTCGAAGGGTTGCCCGAGGCAGCTGTCTTTTCGATTCAGGCACTTAGAAAACAGGTCCTTGACCTGGTTCCCGCGGGTGAAGAGGGCATCTCCTATGCAATGCCCTGTGTCAAACTAAACGGCAAGGCAGTTGCCGGCTACGCGGCCTTCAAAAAACACATTGGCTATTTCCCGCACTCCGGAAACATAATCCCGCAATTAACTAAAGAGCTCGCAGATAGGAAGCAGACGCCTGGAGGGTTTCAGTTCGGGTTAGGTGAAGTTTTGCCGGATGACCTGGTCGCCAAATTAGTGAATCTGAGAATCAAAGAACTTGGGGAGAAGTATCCGAATCTTGAATTTAACCCTCGGGGTTAGATTACGTAGAACTCGTCCCCGGTTAGGTTTAGCAGTCTCGCGTTGAATCCAACCGCAACCGTCCCCGGTGGCATGCTTTTTGTCACAACCGCATTTGCACCCACGGCACAGTCATTACCGATTGTGATGTTGCCAATTAGCTTGGCGCCAGCTCCTAGGGTGACTCGATCTCCGACTGTTGGGTGGCGCTTTACGGACTCGAGGGTCTTTCCGCCGAGAGTAACGCCGTGATACATCAAAACATCATCGCCAATAACAGCAGTCTCACCAATAACCACACCAACGCCGTGGTCGATTACAAATCGGCGACCGATGGTTGCTCCCGGGTGGATTTCAATTGCGGTCCAAAGCTTGACCCAGTTCGATAGCATGCGGCTGAGAATGCGCAATTTCAACTTCCACATCACATGCGCGATGCGATAGGCCCAAATCGCGTGCAAGCCTGGCGAAGTTAGCAGCAGCTCAAGCGCGGTCCGAGTTGCGGGATCGCGCTCAAGTCCAACCTTGATGTCTTCGAAGATTCTCACTGCTTGGCTTGGTATTCCTCTTGCAGGTCACGGTAGAGAGTTGATGAGACGTAACGCTCTCCGAATGACGGGATGATGACAACGATGTTCTTGCCAGCAAACTCTGGTCGGTGTGCGACCTCGCGAACGGCCCAAATCGCAGCACCGGATGAGATTCCGGCCAAGATTCCTTCTTCTGCCGATACTCGTCTCGAGTACTCAAAAGCGACAGCGTTAGGAGCTGACAGCACTTCGTCATAGACCGTGGTGTCCAAGATCGAAGGGATAAAGTTTGGCCCGATGCCCGCCAGCGGGTGACCGGCGGCTTCGCCACCGGTTAGTAGCGGTGACGCGGCCGGCTGAACGGCAAATACCTTCACATTTGGATTCAGCTCTCTTAGGCGCTGGCCGGTGCCGGTGATGGTGCCACCGGTGCCACTGCCGGCCACTAGAGCGTCAACCTGACCGTCTAGATCGCGCCAAATTTCCTCAGCGGTAGTCTCACGGTGAATCTTGGGTCCGGCAGGGTTGTCGAACTGGCGAACCAATACGCTTCCTGGGATTTGCTTGCCGAGCTCTTCTGCGGTGGCAACCGAACCCTTCATGCCTTCGACGGCTGGTGTCAGGACCAGCTCGGCCCCATAGGCACGAATCAAAATCTTGCGCTCAAGGCTCATTGAGTCCGGCATCACAATGATGGTGCGGTAGCCACGGGCGGCGCCAACCATCGCAAGACCAATTCCAGTGTTACCGCTGGTCGCCTCGATGATGGTTCCGCCTGGCTTGAGTTCACCAGATTGTTCAGCGGCGTCGACCATGGCAATCGCAAGTCGGTCTTTCACGCTCGAGGACGGGTTGTAGAACTCCAACTTGGCGTAAACATTTGCCTTAGCCCCGTCTAGGACTCGGTTTAGCTTGACCAGGGGAGTGTTACCGAATACCTCGGTGATGTTGTTGTAGACCCGCATTTTTCTCCAGACTTGAAACCAACGAAGTTTAACCCCTCGAACGGGTAATTGTTCCTTCGGTTACCGATAGTTTCCGCTTCGCTCTCAGTTTTCTTCAAGGTTTCTCGCTTAGGTTTCTCAACCATGAGAATCCTCGTTGCCACCGCGTCATTAGTTTCACTCGCCACCCTCACCGCTTGCAGTCCGGAAGCTTTGGTCAGTGCTGCAGCAGATGCTGCCGCCTGCACCGCGATGGAGTCCACTCTCACCGCAACTCTCGCCGCCTACCAGGAAGGCTTGGTTGACTCAGGCTTGATCTCTCAGGTCGATGCGCTGGTTGGCGAGCAGGTAAGAGGCGTTTTGTCTTCGGGCCTATCTCAAGATCTACAGGATCTAGTGGCCATTGTGGATTCCAATGAGTCGGTCGAGACTGCCAAAGCTAAGGTCGAGGCCCTAACTGCTTCAATCGGTGAGAAGTGCTCGGCAGTTGGCGTTGAGTTCGGAAACTAACGAACTAATTCGTCGTCAATCATTTGGCCTTTTCGAATTTGCAAGGCCACTGGAATAGCTATCAAGCAAGATCCAAACAACAGCCAAATCGAAGCATCCCAGTTACCGGTCAGCTCTCTGAGCACTCCAACCAGGAATACCGCCACTAGAGCAGTGGTGTAGCTAAAACCTTGACCAAAAGCGCTCACTGCAAGCACTGTAGGGCGTTCGCGCGAGCGCAGATTGAAAAGCGTCAGCGCCAGTGGGAACATTGTCGGCCCAAAGCCAAAAGCCACAACCCAGAGCCAAGTTAGCGACGCATCGCCAAACAAAAACCCTAAGGTTCCGGTAATGCCGGATATGAAAGAAAACCAAACAATGGTGCTCTGGGAGGACGGGTATTTAGTGCTGAGAATCGGCATAATCAGGGAAATTGGCAACCCCATCAGTGCAAAGAGACTCAGCAGTAATCCTCCTTGAACCACGCTAACTCCTTGGTGCTCCACCAATAGCAGTGGCAACCAAGCAAAAGAGACATAGCCAATGATCGCGGTCACCGATTGCATGCCGGCAATTGCGAGGGCGGTAGGTGAGCGCCAAATTGCCTTGTTGCCCTCGATGCGCTCTGCCTTAAGCTCTGGTTTTGAATTTCCAAGCAAGAAGCTCAGCGGGGCTAGGGTGAAAAACGCCAAAACCGCCCATTGTCCAAGAGAGAACCGCCATCCCGCGAAATCGGAAACTGGAACCGCGACAAAGGAGGCCATCGTGGCGGAGATGGCCGTCAGAGTCAAATAAAAGCTGGAGACCAGGCCCACTCGATTAGGGAAATACTTTCGAACCAATACCGGCAACAGAACGTTGCCAACCCCCATGCCCAACAGACTGAGAAGGGATCCGAAGAACAAAGCGCTGGAGTCCCAAGCAAAGGCTCTTAGCAGGTGCCCGAGGATGATCATCAAGACCGTCATCAACAAGGTTTTTTCTACGCCCATCCGACGTGCCGGGCGGTAGCTGAGCGAGCTTGCCAGCGCGAAGGACAGTGGTGCTGCTATGCCCAGCAGTCCAATCGTCACGATCGGAAGCGCAATATCCTGCTGGATGTAGCTAACGACTGGGCTAATCGAACTAACCGCAGTCCTTAGGTTGATTGCCAGAAGTGCAATCGTTGCGATCGCAAGAAAGCGAGCTTGATTCTTGGTTTTCACTTCAGCGCTTGTTGGAATTCTGCGTGGAGCAAGCCATTTGAGGCCATCACCGAGGAGCTCTCCTCAGTTAGTGCTCCAGCGAGGTCGCTGAAGGTGCCGCCTGCTTCCTCGACGATCGGAACCAGAGCGGCAATGTCGTAAATCTTTAGGTCATGCTCGGCCACCAGGTCAATGCTGCCCTCGGCTAACAGCATGTAGCTGTAGAAGTCCCCGTAGGCTCGGGTGCGCCAAACCTTGCGACTGAGATCTACCAGTTTCGTCAACTTGCCCGCCTGATCCCAGAGCTGCAGGTTGTTGTATGAAATCGATGAGTCTTCAATCTTAGAAATCTTGGAAACCTGGAGCACTCGGACACTGCCGTCGACATCTTGAGTGAATGCGCCGTTGCCTCGATGAGCCCACCATCTTCTGCCCAGAGCTGGCGCGGAAACCACGCTTGTGGTGATCACACCATCAACTCTCAAGGCGATAAGTGAGGCCCAAATCGGGACGCCGCGAAGATAATTTGCGGTGCCATCAATCGGATCAACAATCCAGTTTCGCGAGCTAGAGCCAGAATTCTCAAACTCTTCTCCGATGAAGCTGTCAGAGGGTCGATACTCGGCAACAACCGCTCGCAGCTCAGCCTCGACTGCTCGATCGGCGTCGGTTACTGGGGAACGGTCCGGCTTGGACTCGACCATCAGGTCAACGGCCCTAAAGCGCTTGAGAGAGATTTCATCGGCTCGGTCGGCCATTTTCAGCGCAAGATCTAGATCACTAATCATCAGAGCTAATCTATCGACCCAATGGCCAGCACAAGTCTCCGGAAGGAATCAAGTCTTAGGGCGGAGAGCTTTTGGTTCGCTACCGCAACATCCAATTCGCAGTCTGGTGCATCTGCCAGGTGGGAGCAATCGCGCGGGCAATCGGCGCTCGCAGCATCCAAATCGGCAAATCCCTTCAGCAACCCAGCGGCATCGATTCCCTTGAGGCCAAAAGTTCTAACCCCGGGGGTATCGACAATCCAGCCATTTTGGACCGGAATGGCTTTCGCCGAACTTGAGGTGTGCTTTCCCTTGCCGGTCACCTCGTTTACCTCTCCGGTGGCGCGCACATAGTTCGGAGCCAAGAGATTGATTAGCGAGGTCTTTCCAACACCGCTGTGACCAACAAACACGGTGGTGTGACCAGCTAGCAACTGCTCGAGTTCCGCTAGATCTGGATCTTGTTTTGAGTGCTTGAAGACTTTTAGTTCAAAGCCTTCGAAGCCTTGCACGAACTCTTTCGGGTCTGCTAGGTCGCACTTGGTCATTATCAAGATTGGCTTTAGGCCTGCGTTTACCGCGGCCACCAAGTAGCGATCAACAAGTCTTGGTTTTGGTTCGGGATTGGCTGAGGCCATCACAATTGCCAGCTGGTCGGCATTGGCGACGATGGTTTGGTCACCGACCTCACTTTCATCGCTGGAGCGGGTTAGTTCCGAAGTTCTTGGCTCGATCCGAACAATCCTGGCGAGGGCCCCTTTTTGGTCAGATACTTCGCCGGCAAGAGCGACTCGGTCACAGGTCACGCAACCTTTGTTTCTGAGCTCCTTGGCCAAGGTGGCGAGCACTTCTCTGCCGTCGTCTGTCAAGACTTTGTATCGCGCCAGGTGGACTTCGAGAACCATACCCATCAGTGCATCATCGTGGGTTGGCCTTCTTTTAGTTCTGGGCTTAGAGCCTTTGGGGTTTGGCCTAATCCGAACGTCGTCCTCATCCAAGTCCATGCCCGGCCCAGGTTCATACATCCAGGTCACTTGGACTCCAGCATCGATTGCCAGAGCTTCGTAAATTCCGGCATGGTTTTGGAGGTGGTTGCGATGTTTTCAACCTCAATGCCTGGAACTCGCAAGCCCAAGATCGCCCCTGCGGTGGCCATGCGGTGATCTTCGTAGGTCAACCACTTTCCGCCGTGCAGCTGGGCGGGCCTTATCTCTAGCCCGTCTTCCAGCTCGGTGACATCACCACCGAGTTTGTTGAGCTCATTGGTCAACGCACTGAGTCGGTCGGTTTCGTGGCCCCTTAGGTGGGCAATTCCGGTGATGCGGGATGGCGAATCTGCCAGCGCCGCCAAAGCCGCGACCACTGGGGCTAATTCGCCACCTATTGAGAGGTCGATTTCGATGCCGTGGATTGTGCCATTGCCCCGAATTGTGAAGACTTCATTTTTCAAAGCGCAGCTAGCTCCCATCAGGGGCAGAATCCTCTCGAATTCAGCACCTACCTGAGTTGTCCTAGCGGGCCAGTTTGGGATGCTGACGCTTCCGCCGGCCACCATGGCGGCTGCCAAGAATGGCCCTGCATTTGACAGATCTGGCTCGATTACCTTGCGACCACCTGAGATTGGACCGGGTGACACCTGCCAGGTGCGCTCATTGATGGTTTTGGCATCCACGCCACGCTGCCTGAGGGTTTCCAGGGTCATTTCGATATGCGGTAGCGAAGGAAGGTCCACACCGGTGTGCTTGAGGGTCAAGCCATTTTCAAACCGTGCAGCAACTAGGAGCAGCCCGGAGACGAACTGGCTTGATGCAGAAGCGTCGATTTCCAATGTGCCACCGGACACTGTGCCGGTCCCTAAGACCTTGAAGGGCAACGAGTGACCCTCAGCTGCCACCTGCACGCCAAGTGCTCTCAGTGAGTCAATGGTGGTGTGCATGGGGCGACGCCTTGCTCCTTCGTCGCCGTCAAAAGAAACCTCTCCAACTGCCAGAGTGCTAAGCGGTGGAACAAAGCGCATTACTGTTCCGGCTAATCCGCAGTCAATTTCGGCAGGGCCTTGCAACTTATTGGGCGTTACCAATAGGTCATCGCCTTGCCACTGAAAATGCACACCCAGCGATTCAAGGGCTTGAATCATCAGGTTTGAATCTCTTGAGACCAGGGGCGCAATCAATAGCGTCGGTTCGGCAGCAATGGCTGAAAGCAGCAACTCTCGATTGGTGAGGGACTTAGATCCGGGAAGCGCAATCGTCGCATTCAAGTCATGCCCCTGTGGGGCTGGCCAAAACGGGTGCGAAGAAGTCATTAGCTCAAAGATACCCAATCTGCGCGAATCCTGCCCTTTGTCATTTACCAAGACTGTGTCCAGATTGAGACCATTGGCCCCAGGTTTGTCCTTGCCAGAAAGTAAAACCCCAATAGACTCGCAAGTGATGCAAAATCCGAAGTCCGAGAAACTTATCTCGTTTGAAACACAAGCCCTCCCACTTATGCCACAGCTTTACGGAGCTGCGCTGCGCTGGACCCGTAACCCAAGCGATGCGGAGGACTTGGTTCAGGAGACTTTTGCCAAGGCCTATGGCGCCTGGGGCAAGTTTGAACAGGGGACGAACCTGAAAGCATGGCTTTTCAGGATTATGACTAACACCCACATCAACCTCTACAACAAACGTGCGAAAGATCAGGCCAAAACCGCACTTGATGATCTTGAGGACTGGCAGGTTGGCATGGGGGAGTCGCTCACCACTTCCAACACGCGAAGCGCTGAGGCTGTTGCGCTGGACAATCTTCCCTCTAAAATCATTCGCGATGCACTAGATCAGATTCCTGACGAGTTCAGAATGGTGGTTTATTACGCGGTTGTGGAGGGTCTTCCATACGCGGAAATAGCTGAAGTTATGGACACTCCGGTGGGAACCGTAATGTCTAGGTTGCATCGCGGGAAGAAAATGCTAAAAACTTTGTTATCTGAATATGCTAAGCAAGAAGGCTATCGGGTAGAAGAGGAGGAATAAGTGAAGCAGGTTGACTGCGAAGAAGTAAAGCGCAGCGTGCACGAGTTCCTACACGCCGAGATCGCAACCGAGCAGCAGGAGGACATTACTGCCCACCTTGCCAACTGCGATTCTTGCGAAGAGCACTATGACATCGAGATTGTTTTCAACCAGGTAATCCAGCGTTCCTGCGATGAGGCACCAGCCGAAGAGCTAGCCAAGCGCGTTATGGAGCGACTACGCGAAGTTCAAGATCACGACTGATCTTGCGGCTCGGTAAGACCAAGCCATTCGAACCAACCCCTGTTTAGTACCAACCAAGCCACCAATCCATAGCCAACCTGACCAGGTAGGCCTCTTGGGTGCGCACTGGTTTCCTGCTGCCAACCTTCGTGTTCGCGAAGCGGCTTGAAGCAGTCCACATAAGGAATCTGGCGCCTTCTAACGACGTCTTCAAATCCAGCCGATAGGTGATCAATCTCGTGATCAAGCTCTGGGTTTCCGGTTGGTGTCGGGCCAACCACAAAAACTTTCACACCCTCTCGCAGCGCATCATCTAGCAGTGAAGCTAGGTTCAAGCGCGAGCGAGAGATGGTCACCTGAGCTTTGACATCCTGCGCACCGAGTGCCAAAACCAAATAGTTCTCGGTTTGCGGGGTGAAGCGAGGCATCGCCTCGGATCTCCAGCGCTCCAGCAGCTCAGAAGTGGTCTCTCCAACCATTGCTAGCGGGAAGAAAGCGACATCCTCGCCCTGCGGCAATCGAGCTTGTACTCGACCTAACCAGCCAAGTCCCTTGGGGTCGCCAGACGCGGTGAGTAACTCATCACCGAGAACGACAACCCTTAGCGAGCGCATTAGCCCTGGAATGCTCGCTGGATGAGATCAGCCTGTTCGACAGCGTGACGCTTTGCAGAACCGGATGCGGGCGAGGCAGAAGCAGGTCTTGCCACCGGGGTGAAGTTGATGCCGTACTTTGGCATAAACAGACCCATGTAGGTCCATGGTCCCTGGTTTAGTGGCTCGTCCTGAACCCAACGCAGTTCAGCGTTCGGGAACTGGGCAATTGCCTGCTGCATCTCTGCAACTGGAGTTGGGTAGAGCTGTTCAACACGCACGATGGCAGTCTGACCATCACCACGCTTTTGGCTCTCAGCCAAAAGATCCCAGTAGATCTTGCCCGAGCAGAACAGCACCTTGGTCACCTTGGCGGCATCAAGATTTTGCTCATCGTTGATCACCGGACGGAAGCTGCCCGAGGTGAAGTCCTCAACCGCTGAGGACGCTGCCTTGAGGCGAAGCATCGACTTAGGTGCGAAGACAACCAGTGGACGCTTTGGCGAGGTGAATGCCTGACGCCTTAGCAGGTGGAAGTGCGAGGCTGGAGTTGATGGCTGAGCAACGGTCATGTTGTTCTCAGCACATAGCTGCAGGAAGCGCTCGATTCTCGCGGAGGAGTGGTCAGGACCCTGACCCTCGTAACCGTGAGGCAATAGCAATACCAGCGAGGAGAACTGGTTCCACTTTTGCTCGGCAGATGAGATGAACTCATCGACCACGGTCTGTGCACCGTTGACGAAGTCACCAAACTGAGCTTCCCAAAGGGTCAGGGTGTTCGGG
>CAZZHB010000027.1:0-12870 GCA_964653615.1 uncultured Aquiluna sp. | reverse complement strand
CTCACGCCAGGTCTTCTCTATCTCAGTCTGAACGCGCATCATTAGGTTGAGCTCTGGGCGACGAAGGTCGATAAACCTCCAGTCCAGACGCTTGTCGATAGAGGTGTCATCGGCAATTGGGCTGTCTGGGTTGGCTAGCGAGACAATCTTCATGCCGGTGAGCAAGATCTCAATTCCACCGAGCTTCACGCGCTCATCGTGCTTGAGGTTTCCGGTGATCTCGACGAAGGAGCCGTTGGAGAGGCTTGAGACCTGATCGGCCAGGGCATCTTCATCGGCAGGGCGTGGATAGGTGACCTGAACGCTACCGGTCTCATCGCGAATAATGATGAACTGAATGCGCTTTTGATCCCTGAGGGTTTCCACCCAACCACCAATGGTTACAGGGCCATCCGCTTGGGCTGCAAGCGAAGCGATGGTGTGGCGATTAAGCATGTGATTACCTCGATGGTGGTAGGCGTCTAGTTACGTAATGAGAAGTTTAGCGAAGGTAGACTTAAGCCATGCCTGCCAACCGCCTTCACTTCGTTCGCCACGGGGAAGTGTTCAATCCCAAAGGCGTGCTTTACGAACGGATTCCCGGTTTTGGGCTCAGTGACTTAGGGCATGAAATGGCGGCTTCTGCGGCAGCTCAATTGGCGGCTGAAAATCGCAAAATTGTGAAGTTGCTGGCGTCTCCGCTGCAGCGTACTCAGGAGTCAGCCGCACCGCTGGCAAAGCACTTTGGTTTAGATATCCAGCACGAACCCAGGGTTATCGAACCCTGGAACAAATTCGCCGGTCACAAAATGGGCGGCAGGTCGGTTCTTAAAAAGCCTTCGCTGGTGCTGCACCTTTACAACCCGTCAAAGCCCAGCTGGGGTGAGCCCTATCAAGAAATCGCCCAGCGCATGACCGATGCCGCACTTGAGGCTTGGCAAAGTGTGGACTGTGGTGATGTGGTTTTTGTTTCACACCAACTTCCCATCTGGATGCTTTATCGTTCCAGCCAAGGTTTAGCGCTACCGCACGATCCCAAAAGACGTAGGTGTTCACTTTCCTCGATCACCTCATTCGAAGTGATCGATGGCAAGTTGGTGGCGGTGGATTATCGCGAGCCAGGGTTGGAATTGGCGAGCGCTAAAAGCAAGTTAGCTGTAGACGGAGGTGCGGTGTGAAGAAGGAAACTCAGAAGGCCATTGCCCTTACCTTGGTGATCTTCATCGTCGGAACAATTGCACTGAGCTTGGCAGGCTGCGCATCAGACCCACTTGCGGAGCAGTTTCGCTCCGGAGACTCGAAGAACTACATCGCCGGAGATGGCACCGTAACCGAGTTTGACTCTCAGCAGCGACCAACTTTTCTGCCATTTAGCGGTGAGACCGAATCTGGCCTCAAGCTCGATTCGACAGCTCTAGATGGTCAAGTTGTGGTTATGAACTGGTGGTATGCAGCCTGTGCTCCTTGCCGCGCCGAGGCACCAGATCTGCAGGCCATCTATGAAGAATTCCAGGACCAGGGCGTGCAGTTTGTCGGAGTAAATGTTCGCGACACCGCCGAGACCGCGCTGGCTTTCGATCGCAAGTTTGGCATCAGCTTTCCATCGATCATGGATGCCCAGTCCGGGGCAGTCTCACTGGCGTTTCAGGGCGTAGTTAGTCCACAGGCAGTGCCAACGACCTTGGTGATCGATAAGGATGGCAAAGTCGCCTCAAGAATTCTTGGACGCGTCGACCCCTCAATTCTCAGAACCCTGATTGAGACCGTGGTAGCCGAGTGAATCCAGCAGAAATCGTCCTAAATGGATCGCTACTGGCTGCCATGCCAATAGCTCTGCTGGCTGGTTTGGTTACCTTTCTCTCACCCTGCGTTCTGCCTCTTGTGCCCGGCTACCTCGGTTACGTCTCCGGAGCTGCTCAGAGCAAGGCCAAGCTCGTGCTCGGAGCATTCCTGTTTGTGCTGGGCTTTACTGCGGTCTTTGTAACTCTCGGTGTAATTGCAGGTTCGGCAGGTTTGGTTTTTCTCGCCAATAATTTCTGGATTCAGCTCATCCTGGGCGCGCTGGTCGTGGTCTTTGGACTTGCGATGATTGGGCAGTTTGGTTTTTTGCAGCGGACGGTCAAGATCCCCTACAGCCCAAGGGTGGGACTAGCGGGAGCACCACTGCTGGGCGTGATTTTTGCCGTCGGTTGGACGCCATGTATTGGTCCAACCCTGGCGGCGGTGCTGACTTTGGCCTCCACCACTGGCGATCCGGTTAGAGGTGGAATCCTCGCAACTGTTTACTCCCTTGGTATTGGCATTCCATTTGTGTTGATTGCACTTGGAATGAAGTGGGCAGTTTCAAGCGTCGCTTTTGTCAAGCGACACCTCAGAGCTTTCAACCTCTTTGGTGGAGGCCTGCTGGTTTTGATTGGACTGCTGCTGATGACTGGACTTTGGGGGCAATTCATGAATTGGATGCAGGAGGTGAACAGTGGCTTCGAGCTCATTCTCTAAGTTGATGTTTTGGCCCAGGTGGTTCTGGCGTCAGCTGACCTCAATGCGAACCGCGCTGTTTTTGCTGTTGCTTTTGGCGATAGCGGCGGTGCCGGGTTCGGTCTATCCACAGCGTTCTGCAGACCCAAACGGCGTTCGAGTCTTCTTCGATAACAACCCTGGCGTGGCAGAGATCATGGATGACTTCCAGCTCTTCGATGTCTACACCTCGGTTTGGTTCTCGGCAATCTACATCTTGCTTTTCGTATCGTTGGTCGGTTGCGTTGTCCCCAGAACAAAGGTGCACTACGAGGCCCTCAGAGCCCAACCGGTTCAAACCCCGCAGAACTTAAAGCGCATGCCGGTGCACCAGCATGTGAGTGAGCAGCCGGGGTATTTGGAGGCTGCCTTCAAGGTGCTTAAGGCCAAGCGCTACAAAGTGGCTCTTCAAGGAAACTCTGTTTCTGCAGAAAAGGGCTACATCCGCGAGACTGGCAATTTGGTGTTCCACTTCTCGCTAATTGGCGTCCTGATTGCGGTTGGAGTCGGCGGCGGCATGAGCTTCAACGGCCAGCGCGTGCTGGTGGAGGGCGACACTTTCGTAAACAACCTCGCCAGCTATGACTCGTTTGCTCCTGGCACATTCTTTAGCGAGTCGCAGCTTGAGCCCTTCAGCATGACACTCGATAACTTCGAGGTGCTGTATGACCTCAAGAACCCAAATAACTTAGGGCAGCCAATCGACTTCATCGCAACCGTCACCGCCGACAATAAGCAGTCTGAAATCAGGGTGAACTACCCACTGGAAGCTCCAGGCGCGAGCGTCTACCTAACCGGAAATGGCTTCGCGCCAGTGCTAACCGTCTTTGACGGTGAGGGCAATATCGCTTTCTCAGGACCGAGCGTTTTCTTGCCGCAGGATTCCAACATGACTTCTTTGGGCGTAATCAAGGTGCCGGATGCGCTGCCGGAGCAGGTCGGCATCATTGCGTTCTTCTACCCAACTGCTCAGCAGTTGGAATCAGGTGCATACACTTCGATCTACCCAGATCCAATTGACCCGCTGTTGACGATGAATGTTTACTCGGGTGACCTGGGTCTAGATGAGGGCATCCCGAAAAATGTCTTCGCACTGGACACCACAGACCTAGAGGTGGTGGCGTCTCGTGATGGCCCCAACGATCCAATTCAATTGCGAATTGGTGAGACTGCCGACCTACCAAATGGATTGGGCAAGGTTCGCTTTGATGGCCTTTTGAGATATGCCTCCCTGGATGTCGCCTACAACCCAGGCGGAATCTGGATCCTGTTCTTTGCCCTGCTGTCGCTTTTCTCAATGGGGCTTTCGCTAATGACCCCGCGCAGGCGAATTTGGGTGAGAAGCAATGGGGATGGGACAATTGAACTTGCTGCTTTGGCTCGCAGCGATGACCCAAGACTTGAAGAGGTCTTGGTCGAAATAAAAAACGAGATCGAATCCAAGGTTGGAACTAAATGACGATTGTCCTAAACGAGCCACTGTCTCAGATTTCGCTGCTGTTTGTCTCGGCTGCCATGGCGTTTATCGCGCTGGCGCTGGTGTTGTTTTCACTTCAGCTATCCAAGTTGCTGGGTCAGACTCCAGAGCAGCGCGCCAAGCTCTCAAGCCTTGAGAAGGCTGGCTTTGCAGTCACCATCGTTGGAACCATCGTGCTCTCAGTCGGAGTTGTGCTGCGCGGAATTGCAGCCGGCCGAGTCCCTTGGGCCAACATGTATGAGTTTTCAATCTCGGCTGCACTACTGATTCTTTTGGTTTACCTCACTTCGCTCAAGATCAAAGACGTACGTTTCATCGCAACCTTCGTTACCGGATTCGTGCTGGTGACTCTGTTCGCGGCGGTTTCACTGTTCTACGTTGAGGTCAAGACTTTGATGCCGGCGCTGCAGAGCTACTGGTTGGTGATCCACGTGGTGGTTGCCATCCTGGCCAGCTCATTCTTTGCCATCGCCGCAGGTCTTCACATCGCATACCTACTTAGAGCCAGCAACTTTGCCAAGCGCTTGATGGAACTCTTCCCAGCTCTTGAGACGTTGGAGCGCTTGGCATACCGATTCAATGTGGTGGGTTTTGTGCTCTGGACCTTCACCTTGATCGCTGGAGCAATTTGGGCCGAGCGAGCTTGGCACCGCTACTGGGGCTGGGACACCAAGGAAGTTTGGACGTTCATCATCTGGACCCTTTACGCCGGCTACCTACACGCGATGGCAACCAGGGGCTGGAACGGCAAGCGTGCTGCTTGGCTAGGTCTAGTTGCGTTCTTTGCAGTGATCTTCAACTTCACGATTGTGAACATGTTCTTCAAGGGACTGCACGTTTACTCAGGCCTCTAGAAGTTCAAAGCACCGCTGCAGTCTTTGAGTCCACCACTGGGTTCGCTCCCGACTGGCCTGATACTTCTCGAGCAGTTTTGCATCTGGCTCAATTTCGCGGGGAGTCATTCTTCCCGACACTGCAACTAATGGGTCGGCACTGATATCAGATTCCATCAGGCTGAGAGTTCCTAGTCCGCAGTCGTATTCCAGCTCGGGTAGTGCCGCAGC
Organism: uncultured Aquiluna sp.; assembly: GCA_964653615.1. GTDB lineage: Bacteria > Actinomycetota > Actinomycetes > Actinomycetales > Microbacteriaceae > Aquiluna. The sequence goes on along the minus strand of CAZZHB010000027.1, from coordinate 7,833 downwards.
CAAAAAGGCTCCTTGCGATAACCCAATGCTGGTTTCCAGCGCAGAACTCACCACGACTTTCAAACCAGTTGCGTTGGCAATCGCAATACTTGACTCGATGCCACCCAGCGGCTGAACCTTTAGCATCACGATGTCTGCGGCTCCACGCCTGGCAACTTCTAGGGGGTCGCTAGCCTTGCGAATCGATTCGTCGGCGGCAATCAAAACGTTGAGTCCAAGATGTCTCAGAGCGGTTCTTAGTTCAACCAGTTCATCGATGCTGGCACAGGGCTGCTCAAAGTAATCGAGTCGATCTAGTGGAATTTGGGCGAGAAGTTCGAGCGCTTGCACCGGAGTGAAATTGCCGTTGGCATCAAGTCGAATCTTGCAGTCGGGGAAAGTGTTCGCAACTTTCAGAACCCTCAGCACATCGTCAATTAGAGGTTTGCCAACCTCGGCCACCTTGATCTTTACGGTTGAGAATTCACCAAATCGATTAAGCACCGTTTCAACTTGATCCAGCTCCACCGCAGGGAGTGTGGCATTGATACCGATTGAGGTTCTGTGCAGCTGAGGCAGGTCTTCGTTTGCAAAACTCAATGCCGCATGCAACCAGTTGCTGGCCTCAAGATCTGAGTATTCGATAAACGGCGAGAACTCCGCCCAGCGCTTGGTGCCTTTGAAAAGCAAAACCTCGCGATGAGTTAGGCCGCGGAATTTAGTCAGCATCGGGATGCTCACAACGCTGATTTGGGTTATTTTCTCCCCGTACACCCGATTAGTCTAATTGCATGGCAAATTCCATTTCCGAGACCTTTGACCCAAACCTTTGGCACTTGGTTGCCGGGTTTGAGGAGCTGACCGATGTTAGCTATCACCGTCACAACACCCTGGGTGTTGTCAGGATTGGGTTCTCTCGCCCCGAGGTCCGCAATGCCTTTAGGCCTCAAACCGTGGACGAGCTCTACCAGGCCTTGGAGCACGCTCGGCAATCCAGCGATGTCGGAGTGGTGCTGCTAACTGGAAATGGACCATCACCTAAAGATGGTGGCTGGGCATTTTGCTCCGGAGGTGACCAGCGGGTTCGTGGCGAAAGTGGTTATGAATACGGTCCTGGCACTGCCGGTCGACTTCACATCCTCGAGGTTCAGCGACTAATTCGCTTTATGCCCAAGGTGGTAATTGCACTGGTTTCAGGTTGGGCCGCTGGCGGCGGACACTCGCTAAATGTGGTTTGCGATCTCTCGATTGCTTCAAGGGAATACGCGCGCTTCAAGCAGACCGACGCCGATGTTGGATCATTTGATGCCGGTTACGGCAGCGCTTATCTGGCTCGCCAGACCGGGCAGAAGTTTGCTCGCGAGATCTTTTTCCTCGGTCGTGAATACGATGCTCAGCGGGCATATGAGATGGGTGTTGTGAATGCGGTCGTTGACCACGCCAAGTTAGAGAGCACAGCGCTTGAGTGGGCGGAAGACATCTTGGCCAAATCTCCAACCGCAATCCGCATGCTGAAGTATGCCTTCAATGCGGTGGATGATGGCCTGGTGGGCCAGCAACTATTTGCGGGTGAAGCCACTCGCTTGGCCTACGGCACTAAAGAGGCCGCCGAAGGCAAGAACGCATTTTTGGAGAAGCGAAAGCCAGACTGGTCAGACACCCCCTGGCACTTCTAATGAAACCACTGCGCCTGATCCCTGCCAACGATACGTTTCGCGCACTATCTAGCTGCATCGAAATGCTTGATGGCAAGCTCGCCATTTTCATTACCGAACCAGAGCTCAACGGTCTGATGCCTGAGGTAAATGGCTTGCCCGATCAGGTTCCGAGTGACGTTGGCTTGATTGTGGAGAGCTCCGGTTCAACCGGCACACCCAAGCGCATTCAGCTCTCAGTCGAAGCCCTCAAGGCGTCAGCGGATGCATCCGCCAGACGACTCGGAGGTCAGGGGCAGTGGCTTCTGGCGCTACCGACCAAGTTCATCGCAGGGGTTAATGTGCTGGTTCGTTCCGTGATCGCAGACACCCAGCCAGTCATCATGAACACCCAACTACCCTTCACCGCAGATGCATTCTTTAGGGCCGCAAGTCTCATGACCGAACCTAAGCGCTTCACATCTCTGGTTCCCGCGCAACTTGCCAGGCTGTTGGAGGCCGTGAAAACCGACGAGTATTCACTGGCGCTGCTTCGGCGTTTTGACGCGATCCTGCTGGGCGGGCAAATGCCGGATCAGAATGTGGTCGATCAGCTTCGAGAACTGGGAGTCAAGATCGTCATCTCCTACGGTATGACCGAGACCGCAGGGGGCTGCGTCTACGACTCCTTGCCGCTTGATGGCGTAGGTGTAAACATTCGCGACGGCAAGATCGCAATTTCTGGGCCAGTCCTCGCGAACGGCTTGGGGGCCGAGTTTGTAACCAATGACTTGGGCGAGTTCTCTGAGGGCAAGCTCACCGTGTTAGGCCGTGCTGATCGGGTGGTGATCTCCGGCGGTCACAAAGTTTCACTGGAGGCTGTTGAGCAGCGTGCTGCTTTGATTGCCGGGGTTATGGAAGTGGCAGCGGCAGCAATGCCCAGCAGCTGGGGGGAGTCGGTTGGCTTGGTTTACGCCGGCAGCCCAGAGGTAGATTTCAGCAGTCTGGAGCAACTCTCTGTTGCCGCCAAGCCGCACCGGGTGATCTTGGTGCCAACGCTTCCCAGACTTCAAAGTGGTAAACCTGATCTTGTCGCCATCCAAGCGCTGCTGAACCAATAGCATTTGTGGGTCATGACAATCAAGAACTGGATTACCGGTGCCAGGGTAAGAACCCTGCCACTTGCCGTTGCACCAATTGTGCTGGGCTCCGCAAGTGCTGATCTGGTTGACCGATTCGATCCGCTGCTGGCGTTTTTAGCTCTAGCAGTCGCGCTGCTTTTGCAGATTGGCGTGAACTACGCCAATGACTATTCAGATGGCATTCGAGGCACCGATGCCAATCGGGTGGGACCTCTGCGCTTGACCGGGTCAGGGCTGGTCAGACCTCAAGCGGTAATGCGTGCCGCAGTTGTCACATTTGGCGTGGCTGCAGCTGTGGGTTTGGTGATTGTGCTGCTTACCGGCCAGTGGTGGTTGATTGCCGTGGGCGCTGTGTCAATCGTGGCTGCTTGGTACTACACCGGTGGCAAAGCGCCCTATGGCTATGCCGGGCTTGGTGAAATTGCAGTTTTTGTTTTCTTTGGACTGATTGCAACCGTTGGCACCGCATACATTCAGATTCTTGAGATTGACCCGATGGCGGTGCTACTGGGTATCAACTTTGGTTTCTATGCCACCGCGGTCCTCTTGGTGAACAACATTCGCGATATCGAAACCGATCGCGTAAGCGGCAAGAAGACCCTTTCGGTTCGCATCGGGGTTCGTGCTTCGAAGTGGCTTTTTGGCACGCTGTTGATTTTGCCGGTGATCTTCAACCTGCTGTTGGCTTCGCTCTACCCGGCAACTGTTTTAGGTTTTGCCAATCTTCTTTTGGTTTTCCCGGCATTCATGGCTGGAGTCCGAGGAAAGAGCGCAAAAGATTACATTGCGGCGCTGAAGCTAACTAGCTTTGCGGGCTTAGGCTTTGGGCTACTTGTCGGCCTCGGGCTTTTTATTGTCGCCTTCTAAATCGAGCAATTGGTTTTCCAAGTCGCTCTCTTCATCTTTGTAGGTGCCGCTTTGATCACGGGAAAGTTTTTTCACCACGGATTCGCTTAGGGCATTGCGCTGTTTATCAAGCAGCAGTAGCGAAAGCGAGAAAGACACCACGGCTGCAATAATCGCCGCGAAATATGGGTTGAAATTTAGAAGTAGAAACGCAAAAAAGATGCCGAAGAACATTCCCAATCGCAACAGGGTGTAACTAATCCAAGGGTTCTTCACGTATCTAGTCTAAGCGAGTCTGAATTAGGGTTGAGGGTATGACAAGACTGGCAGTTGCCTCGATCGCCTTTTTGGTGATCTTCACGGTATTCACCACTGTTTTCGCCGCAGCGGCAAACAAGAACGAGGTCAGGCTTTTGCCTAAGTGGGCCTGGGTGCTTTTGTGCCTAGTGATTCCATTCTTCGGTGGACTGCTTTACCTGATGGTGGGAAGACCGCTGGGCAGAGGCCCTGCGAACCCAGGTAAGAATCGGAAGATTGTTGCACCAGATGATGATCCAAACTTCCTTCGCGATCTGCAGCGCAAGCTAAAGAAAGACGAAGACGACCAGAAGTGACTCAGGCTAGCTCCCAATCTTTTGCAGCAGAGCTACTAGCGACCTTGGTCGCTGGCGGTGCCAAGCACCTATACCTAGCTCCGGGAGCAAGATCTCAAGCACTGGCCATTGCCGCCGATCAACTTGCCCAGGCAGGTTTGGCTGATTTGAGCGTTCGGCTTGATGAGAGATCAATGGGCTTTGTAGCTCTTGGTCGAGCAATGGCCTCGGGCACCCCGTCAGTTGTTATCACAACCAGCGGCACCGCGGTCGCCAATCTCCACCCAGCAGTCCTAGAGGCACACCACAGCGGGGTGCCGATGATCTTGCTCACCGCTGATCGCCCCGCAAGGCTTCGTGGCAAGGGAGCTAATCAAACCACCAATCAAGTTGGGCTCTTTGCAGATGCTGTGATTCGGTGCATCGATGTGAGCGTTCCAGAACTGGGGGAGTTTGATCCTCGCGCACTCGCCATCGAAGCGATTGAGCTTGCGACCGGTGACAACCCTGGCCCGGTGCAGCTAAACCTTCAGTTCCAAGAACCTTTGAGTGCAGCAACCCCGGTTGCTAGTGAGATTGCCATGGGTAATGTTTCGCCAAATCCAGTGAGGTCCGAGACCTCAAGCCTCGAGGTGGTGATCTCGGATCGCGCGGTCGTCATTGCCGGTGCGGGTGCTAATCAGGCCGCGGTGGACTTTGCCAGGTCTGCGAATCTGCCACTTTTTGCTGAGCCTACCTCCGGCGCTCGCCACGGTGGTCAAGTGGTTGTGGATTACATTGCTGGCTTGGGCTCAGACCTGGGTGATCAAGTCGACCAGGTCTTTGTATTTGGAAAGCCAACTCTGTCTCGGCCGGTTCAGAGGTTGATTGCAAAATCCAAGACCTGGGTCTGCGCAAGCAAGTCTCACGGTCACTTCGATCCAAGTGGCAATGCCCTGGGCTACGCAGATCAGCTGGTCCCATTGGGCAGCGCAAATCAAGAGTGGGTGGCGGCTTGGCAAAGCCACCAGACTTTTGATTCTGCAAGAGCGGTTTTGGCAAGAGCAGTTTGGAATGCAACCCAGCCTGACGAGCAGTTGCTGTTCGGGGCTTCGCAGATCATCCGCGAAGCTGATCGCGCTCTGCCAGCGAAGAACATCTCAGTGTTTGCAAATCGAGGCCTAGCCGGCATCGATGGCACGGTTTCAACCGCCATTGGGTTGGCGCAAAATGGCAAGAAGACCAGAGTTATGCTTGGCGATCTAACTCTGCTGCATGATGCCAGTGGGCTAAACCTCTCAGGTCTTAGCGGCTTAGATGTGCAACTGATAGTTGGTAACGACCACGGTGGTGAGATTTTCAAGAAGCTTGAGGTCGCACAACTTTTGTCACAGGATGCCTTGGAGAGATTGTTCCTAACTCCGCAGCAGGTCGATCTCAGTTCCCTGGCGGCTGCCTATGGCTGGGGGTATTTGGCGGTCGATTCGGTGGCTGGACTTGAGGAAGCCATGCAGCGATCTGGCCAGTTGCTAATCGATTACAAGCTTTAGGCATCAAAGGCATAGCGGACAGCGCGAAACTTTAGTTCAGTTTCAGCCAGCTCAGCCTGCGGATCAGATTCGGCAACAATGCCGCAACCGGCGATAGCTCGCACCACCACCTGGCTGCCGGAAGTTTCGATAATGCCTCCGCGCAGCGCAATCGCCAACTCACCGGAGCCATCTGCCGAAACCCAACCAACCGGTCCGGCATAGCCACCGCGGTCGTATGGCTCCAGCTGCTCAATTACCTGGATTGCCAAGTCTCTAGGAGTTCCGGCCACCGCTGCAGTTGGGTGCAGTTTTGCAATCACGTCCAGCAGGCTGATTTCAGGTTTGAGTTTGCCTCGAACGTCGGTGGCAAGGTGCCAAAGGTCGGGGAGGGCGAGTGAGAAAGGTTGAGCATCGGCCTCTACCCACTCGCAAAATGGTTCAAGTTCAGAGACCATCGACTGCACTGCAAAAGCATGCTCGTGGTTGTTCTTGGTGGAGTGTGAGAGTCCGTCTGCAATGGCGCGATCGACATCTGGATCAGTGCCTCGACCAGCGGTGCCGGCCAGGACGCGAGCTGAAACCTCGCCGCGTTCGGCTCGCAGCAGCAGCTCCGGGGATGCTCCAAAGACTCCCTCGACTTTGTAGGTCCAGCAATCCGGATATCTTGCCTGCAATCTTGCTAGCGGCTGAGTCAGATCCGGTTGAGAAGGCAGCACCATCTCCAAATCTCTCGAAAGCACCACTTTTTTCAAATCCGTTTGCTGAATTTGAGAGATTGCCTGCGTGACAGCCTGCTGGAAACCGCTAGGGGTCAGCTTGCCGGTTTGGAAGTCAGTTGGTTGGGAAGTGGCGATTGCAGATTGGTTCTCGCCTTCAACCTCGATGACAAAGCTCACTTCTGAGCGCACCACATAGAGCTTTTGGGGAACTATCAAGACGCTCTCCAGCTTCGAGTTCTCGGAAAACGTTATTGAGCTGAACGCCACCAGGGAACTACCGGGTAGTTTCACGCCGTCGTAAATCTCAGCCGCCGCACAAACCTCTTGCCACTTCTCAGCCAGCTCTGCGATTCGATTTTTCCCGGTGGTGGCTAATCGCAGAGCGATGCCTTGACCCACGAGAGTTTGGTTGCTGCGGGCAAAAAGGAACTCGCCCTTTGGGATGCTCTCGAGCTCAATTAGGCGTGAAGTCACCTTGAGCGGCATTCGAATCCTTTGCTAAGAGTTGGCTGTGAGCATCAGCGAAAGCTGGGCATCGTTGCAAGCACTACTTATTCTTGAGTTAAGTCTAGGCGAGGAGTCCAATGCGAAAAGTTGTCGCGGTATTCCTTGCCCTACCCATCTTCCTATTCCCATTGGCAGCTCTGGCCGACGAATCGGATGAACCAAACGAGCGCGAATCGCAAGAACAGGTGATTGGGCCACACCGTCATCAGCCAAACGACTCGGTGCAAAAATCTGACCCCATCGATGTGTCAAAAATTGTGATCACCGAGCAGACACCCGCAGACCAATTTGTGATGGCCACCACGCCCTTGGTCTTAGCTTTGGCAGCAGGTTCTATCGGGCTGGTGATTTACACCATCGCTCGGGGCTCCAAGGGCGAGGATAAAGATTAGACTCTACTGGTGAGCAAGGCTGACCTATCCAAACAACCGCAAGCCGTATCGGCGATGTTTGACTCGGTCGCAGACTCATACGACAAAACCAATGACCTTCTTTCTTTTGGTCAGTCGCGGCTATGGCGTGGCAAGGTTGCCAAGGCGGTCGGCGCCAAATCCGGCGAGCAGGTCCTGGATATTGCAGCCGGTACCGGCACCAGCTCGATGGCTTTTCTATCTGAAGGTGTCCGTGTCGTAGCGGCGGATTTCTCCAAGGGAATGCTCGAGGTCGGCAAGAAAAAGTATCCAAAGCTGGAGTTTGTCTTTGCCGATGCCATGAAGTTGCCCTTCAAAGACGAAGAATTTGATGTTGTGACCATGAGCTTCGGTCTGAGAAACGTGCAGGACCACAGGGTTGCACTGGCTGAATTCCTCCGAGTTCTAAAGCCAAATGGGCGCTTGGTAATCTGCGAGTTCTCGCACGTGCCGGGTCCTTTTGGGGTGCTCTACCGCTTCTATCTCAAGTAT
>CAZZHB010000026.1:1362-12956 GCA_964653615.1 uncultured Aquiluna sp. | reverse complement strand
CTTAGAGACGGAAACCAGGCTCTGATAGACCCAATGAGCCCTGAGCGCAAATTGGAAATGTTCAAGCTTTTAGTCAACATGGGCTACAAGGAGATTGAAGTCGGTTTTCCATCCGCATCTCAAACTGACTTTGACTTCGTAAGAATTCTGATTGACGACAACCACATTCCTGATGATGTGACCATTCAGGTTCTTACTCAAGCGCGTGATCACCTGATTGAGCGCACCTATGAGTCAATTGCTGGTTCAAAGCGAGCCATTGTTCACTTCTACAACTCGACTTCGATCCTGCAGCGCAGAGTGGTGTTCGGGCAGGACAAAGAGGGCATCAAGCAAATCGCACTTTCGGCTGCTAGGAAGTGCCTTGAGCTGGAGTCAACAATTCCGGAAACAGAAGTTTTCTACGAGTACTCTCCAGAGTCCTACACCGGCACAGAACTTGAGTATGCGGTTGAAGTTTGCAATGCCGTTGCTGAAGTAATCAAACCAACTCCTCAGCGCAAACTGATTATCAACCTTCCCGCAACTGTCGAGATGGCTACCCCAAACGTATACGCAGACTCGATTGAGTGGATGTCTCGTCACCTAACACCGAGGGACAGCATCATCGTTTCTCTACACCCGCACAATGACCGGGGGACTGCTGTCGCGGCAGCCGAACTCGGTTACCTGGCCGGTGCGGATCGCATTGAAGGTTGCCTGTTCGGCAATGGTGAGCGAACTGGAAATGTGGACCTTGTCACACTTGGGTTGAACCTCTTCAGCCAGGGAATCGACCCTGAGATTGACTTTTCCGACATCGATCAAATCAAGCGAACTGTCGAATACTGCAACCAGCTACCGGTACCAGAGCGCTCGCCTTACGGCGGAGATCTGGTCTACACGGCATTCTCTGGCAGCCATCAGGATGCCATTAAGAAGGGCTTTGAGCACCTCGCAAAAGATGCAGCCGCAGCTGGCGTTGCGGTCGATGAATTCACTTGGGGAGTCCCGTATCTACCAATTGATCCGAAGGATGTCGGTAGAAGCTACGAGGCAGTTATTCGAGTTAACTCGCAATCCGGTAAGGGTGGCGTGGCCTATCTACTAAAGACCGACCACAATCTTGAGCTACCCAGGAAATTGCAAATCGAGTTTTCGAGAGTGGTCCAGGAGCACACCGACAGTCAAGGCGGTGAGGTTACCAGCGAAAAGCTATGGGAAATTTTCCAGGACGAGTATTTGCCAAGCCAAGATGTTGATTCCAAGTGGGGTCGCTTTGAGCTAAAGCGTATGCGCACCGAAAGTGACATGGATGGAGTTGTGAACCTCTCGGTAGTTCTGCGCGATGCTGCAAGCGAAGTTTCGGTCTCTGGAACTGGCAATGGACCAATTTCTGCCTTCATTGACGTGCTTGGAAAGCAAGGGGTCAACGTCAAGGTAAACGATTACCTCGAACACACTTTGAGTGCATCGGGAGACGCCCTAGCAGCTGCCTACACAGAGCTTGTGGTGGATGGCAAAGTGCTTTGGGGCGTTGGAATTGATGGCGACATCGCAATTGCCTCAATCAAGGCTTTGATTTCGGCGGTAAATAGAGCAGTTCGCAGCTAGCCTTAGCCGATTTAGCCTTAGCTTCGGCGATACTTTTGAAATGCCGCACTACCGCGATGAGGGAATCATATTGCGCACCCACAAGCTGGGTGAGGTTGATCGCATTCTCACGATTTTGACCAAGGATCACGGTCAAATTCGGGCGGTGGCAAAAGGCGTTCGAAAGACTTCAAGTCGTTTTGGCGCGAGGCTTGAGCCATTTATGGTTGCTGATCTTCAACTTTATGAAGGCAAAAATCTGGATACCGTGTCTCAGGTCGAGCAGCTTGCCAGCTATGGGGCGCAGATTGTCGCCGACTACCCAAAATACACTGCGGCAAATGCCATGGTGGAGGCTGCTGAACGCCTAACTAGAGAGTCATCCAACTCTCAGCAATATCTATTGCTACTCGGGGGTTTACGTGCGCTCTCTGGCACAGAGCATGAGAGTAGCCAGGTTCTTGATTCTTACCTACTTCGAGCGCTTTCGATTTCTGGTTGGGTGCCAGAACTCGGAAACTGCCACAGCTGCCAGAGTGATAGCCCACAGTCTTTTTCAGTACACACCGGTCACGTTAGTTGCACCGATTGCGCGCTGGCTGGAGCCGTGAAGTTAGGCAAGGTTGGACTTGACCACATGCGCAACCTATTGGCAGGAAACTGGTCTGAAGTTGGCTTGGCTCAAGCAGCAACTAAATCCAACGTCAGCTCAGTTATTTCGGCATACTTGCAGTGGCAACTGGAGCGAGGTTTGAAATCAATGAGCATGGTGGAGCGGGCATAGTGGAGCTGTTTGACCCTGACCGTCAGGCACCTTCGTTCACTAAGGTTCCCAAACACATTGCGATTGTCATGGACGGCAATGGTCGCTGGGCAAATGCCAGAGGGTTGACCAGAACCGAAGGCCACAAGGCAGGGGAGCAGGCACTCCTCGATGTCTTGGCCGGTGCCATCGAGGCCGGTGTTACTCATGTGACTGCTTACGCCTTCAGCACTGAGAATTGGAAGCGGTCTCCAGACGAAGTCCGATTTTTGATGGGCTACAACAAAGAAGTTTTGAGAAGACGTCGAGATCTACTAAATCAATGGAATGTAAGGATTCGTTGGGCCGGAAGAACACCAAAGCTCTGGCCCAGTGTGATTTCCGAACTCAAGTCGGCCGAGGCTCTGACCGCTAAGAACACTGGTTTGACCCTGACCATGGCCGTCAATTATGGCGGACGCCAGGAAATAGTCGATGCCGTAAACGCCATTGCTGAACAAGTCCAGGCCGGAAAGCTAAAACCCGGGAACATCACAGAGAAAACCATCGCTTCTAGGTTCTATGTTCCTGAACTACCAGACGTGGATTTGTTTGTTCGTTCCAGCGGAGAGTTGCGCACCTCCAACTTTTTGCTATGGCAATCAAGCTATGCCGAGATGATGTTCATGCCACAACTCTGGCCAGACTTCACCCGTGAAACACTCTGGGAAGCGATCTCCGCCTATCAGAATCGGGACAGGCGCTTCGGCTCTGCGCAAGACCTCCCGCTAAACTAGGTTCTTACGCCAAACGGCAAAGATTTATTGGAGAACCATGGCAACCCAGAAACTTGATCAGGTCATCTCGCTGGCAAAAAGACGCGGTTTTGTCTTTCAGGCTGGAGAGATCTACGGCGGTTCTCGTTCGGCTTGGGACTACGGTCCATTGGGTGTCGAGCTAAAGGAAAACATCAAGCGTCAATGGTGGCGCTCGATGGTTTCAGGCCGCGAGGATGTTGTCGGATTAGATTCCTCGATCATCCTTCCAAAAAAGGTTTGGGAAGCCTCCGGTCACGTTGAGGCTTTCGTTGATCCGTTGATTGAATGCACCAGTTGCAATAAACGATTCCGTGCCGACCACCTCGAAGAGGCCTTTGAGGAGAAGAAGGGTCGCGCTCCAGCCTCCATGGCGGAGATTGCGTGCCCTAATTGTGGCAATAAGGACATCTGGACCGAGCCAAAGAGCTTTAACGGACTTCTAAAGACCAGTCTTGGACCGGTTGAGGATGAGTCTGGAATGCACTACCTAAGGCCAGAAACTGCCCAGGGTATCTTCGTGAATTTCAACAACGTGCTAAACGCTTCCAGAATGAAACCGCCCTTTGGTATTGGCCAAATGGGAAAGAGCTTCCGCAACGAAATCACACCTGGAAACTTCATCTTCCGCACCCGTGAATTCGAGCAGATGGAGATGGAATTCTTCGTCAAGCCTGGTGAGGATGAGCAGTGGCACGACTATTGGATCAACGAGCGTTACAACTGGTACGTGAATCTCGGCATCAACCCAGACAATCTTCGACTCTTTGAGCACCCGAAGGAGAAGCTCTCTCACTACTCAAAGCGAACCGTGGACATCGAGTATCGATTCGGCTTCCAGGGCAGCGAGTTTGGCGAGCTCGAGGGCGTTGCAAACCGCACTGATTTTGACCTCAAGACTCACTCTCAGCACTCTGGAGTTGACCTGAGTTACTTTGATCCAACCGAGGAGCGTCGCTGGACTCCGTTCGTGATCGAGCCTGCCGCTGGCCTCACCAGATCATTGATGGCCTTCCTGGTTGACGCATATGCAGAGGACGAGGCTCCAAATGCCAAGGGTTGAGTTGATGTCAGAACCGTGTTGCGTTTGGACTACCGTCTGGCTCCCGTCAAAGCAGCCGTCCTGCCACTAAGCAGAAATGATGAGCTAAACCCAATCGCCAAGGACCTAGCTCAGGAACTGCGTGCAATCTGGAACATTGAGTTTGATGATGCCGGTGCGATTGGACGTCGTTACCGTCGCCAAGATGAGATCGGTACCCCATTCTGCATCACGGTCGACTTCGACACTCCGAATGATCAGGCAGTAACTATTCGCGAGCGCGACTCCATGGCTCAAGAGAGGGTTGCGCTTTCACAGGTTCGCAACTACATCTTCGAAAGAATCAACGGTTAGTTTGGCTCTAAAGTACGGCAAGCATGAGATTGCCATACCGGTGGTATTGGCCCCGATGGCTGGCATCACCAACACCGCGTATCGCAGACTCTGTCGAGAATACGGGGGTGGCCTGTTCGTCTCCGAAATGGTTACTTCCAGAGCACTTGTTGAGCGCACTCCTGAGTCCATGAGACTCATTGGACATCATGAGTCGGAGGACATTCGCTCGGTCCAGCTCTACGGAGTTGACCCAAAGACGATTGCCGATGCCGTGACTATGTTGGTGGCCGAGGATCGAGCCGATCACATCGACCTAAACTTCGGCTGCCCAGTTCCCAAAGTGACCCGCAAAGGTGGCGGCGCTGCTTTGCCGTGGAAATCCGACCTCTTTGATGCCATAGTCAAAGCCGCAGTGAAAGCAGCCGGGGACATTCCGGTGACGGTCAAGATGCGCAAAGGCATCGATTCGGAGCATTTGACCTACCTTGACGCGGGGAAGGCCGCCAGAGATGCTGGCGTTGCTGCGGTCGCTCTGCATGGACGAACTGCAGAAGAGTATTACTCAGGGATGGCGGACTGGGATGCCATCGCAAAACTTCGCGAAGCGCTGCCCGATGTTCAGGTGCTTGGCAATGGCGATATCTGGTCTGCTGCCGATGCAGTCAGAATGATGGAGCAAACCGGTGTTGATGGCATCGTAGTTGGCCGCGGTTGCCTTGGGCGCCCATGGCTCTTTGCCGATCTCGAAAAGGCAATTGCTGCTTATTTGGCCGGTGATAAGAATCCGAGTATCGACACTGTGATGCCGAACCTGGGGGAGGTCGCGGACGGCTTTACGCGTCATGCCGAGCTGCTGGTTGAGTTCTTCGAGGACGAGGGTCGTGCTTGCCGTGACATTCGAAAGCACGTTGCCTGGTATTTCAAGGGCTACTTCGTGGGCGGAGAGTTCCGGGCTGCGCTGGCGCAGGTCGAGTCTTTGGAACACATGTCACAGCTTTTAGGCGAACTCGACCGCAACGTTCCTTACCCTGGCGATGATGCAGAAGGCCCACGAGGTAGGCTCGGTTCCGTGAAGAGTTGTGCCTTGCCAGAGAACTGGCTGCAATCTAGGGAGCTAAGCAGCTCACACCGACTGCAGTTGCAAGAAGCTGAACTCTCGGTTTCGGGGGGATAGTTGAAAGCTCTGACTCCTATCGAGCCCGGTTACGAGGACTTCGACCGCGAACGCTTTATCTCCCAACCTCGCTCATCAATGCTTCGTCGCGGCGAGTTTGCTCGAGATCGAGCCAGAGTCCTACACGCTGCCGCGTTTAGGCGGTTGAGCGCCAAGACTCAGGTTTTGTCTCCATCCTCCGGGGATTTCGCGAGAACCCGCCTGACGCATTCGCTTGAGGTTGCTCAGGTCGGTCGGGAACTCGCATCGGTGCTTGGAGTTGACCCTGATTTGGTCGACATGGCTTGTCTGGCTCACGACCTTGGACATCCGCCGTTTGGTCACAACGGAGAATCAGCCTTGAATTTTTGGGCCGCTGATGTCGGGGGCTTCGAGGGTAATGCTCAGACTTTCAGAATTCTCACCAGACTCGAGCCAAAGATTTACGACGATCAGGGTCGCTCCAGAGGCCTGAACCTCACCCGAGCATCGCTCGACGCGGCAACCAAGTACCCATGGCGCTTGTCTCAGGCTCAGGATTTTGGAAACTCTGTGAAGTTTGGCGCCTACGAGGACGATCTAGAGGTATTCCACTGGATGCGCCACGGTGCGCCCGAGGGCGCGAAATGCGTCGAGGCTCAGATCATGGACTTCGCCGATGATGTTGCCTATTCAGTGCACGACTTCGAAGACGCCATTGTCGAAGGCTTTATCGACCCAGCGGTAATCTCTGACCCGCTATCCAGGGCTGGATTGATTGAAGAGGTCGAGAAGTGGTCGGATGGCATGTTGGCCAAGGTGCAACTTGAGGAGGCCTTTGACCTTCTTCAGGAGAGCCACTACTGGCTCTACAGTTTTGATGGTTCTCCAAGAGCTCTCGCCCAACTGAAGAATCTAACCAGCGATCTGATTGGCTCTTTTGTCTCTAGGACAACTGACTCGATTTTGGAGAATGCATCAAAGAGCAGTCTCACCAGATACCGAGCCGGGGTCATCATCCCATCCAAGGTAAAGAGTGAGATCGCGGTTCTGAAGGGCATAGTTGCCTCTCAGGTAATGACTCACAACTCTCGCCAGGGCTACTACGAAGGACAGCGCGAGCTGCTTATTGAACTAGCCGAGGCGCTGTTGGCATCAGGAGCAGAGCATTTAGATTCGATAAGTAGGGAGGCATGGAATCAGGCCTCAAGTGATTCAGCTCGCAAGCGAGTGATTGTCGATCAAGTGGCGTCGCTGACGGATCCTGCCGCCATTGCTCTTCATCAGAAACTAACCGCCTAAGATTCCCTTATGGCAGGCAGGGTTAGACAAAGCGACATCGAGGAGCTGAAGGCCAAGCTCGACATAGTTGAAGTAGTTGCCGGCTATGTTTCACTAAAGCCAGCAAGTGCGGGATCTTTTAAGGGATTGTGCCCATTCCACTCGGAGAAGAGTCCTAGCTTCAATGTCCGCTCAGCGCCTGCCTTTTACCACTGCTTTGGTTGCGGCGCAGGCGGCGACGTTTACAAGTTCATCCAAGAGATTGAGCACGTCGGGTTCACTGAGGCGATCGAGAAGCTCGCTGAAAAATCAGGGTTTCAACTCACTTATGAAGAAGGCGGCTCTCAGGAGACCAGCGGACGCGCCAGATTGCTGGCTGCAAACCAAGAGGCAAGCGCTTTCTTCATTGAGCAACTCAAGACCAGTGAAGGCGCAACCGCGGTTCAGTTTCTTAACTCCAGAGGGTTCGATAACGCAGCCATATCGCAATTTGGTATTGGATATGCCCCTAAGGGTTGGCAAGGGCTGCTCGATCACCTCAAGGCAAAAGGCTTTACCGCAGAAGAGGCGATAACAGCTGGTCTTGCCATGGCAAGCGAAAAGGGTGGCTACGACCGGTTTAGAGGTCGAGTTTTGTGGCCAATTCGTGACTCTAACTCCCAGGTCTTAGGCTTTGGAGCCAGAAAGCTCTACGAGGATGATCAGGGCCCTAAATACCTCAACACACCTGAAACGCCTGTTTATCACAAAGGTTCCGTGCTTTACGGGCTCGACCTAGCTCGCAAGGAAATAATCAAGCGCAAAGAAATCATCGTGGTGGAGGGGTATACCGACGTCATGGCTTGTCACCTTGCGGGCTTTAGTAATGCAGTGGCAACCTGTGGTACAGCATTCGGTGAGGATCACATCAAGCTCATAAATCGTCTCTTCGGCACCTCTGAAGATCCCGCCTCTGTCGTTTTCACCTTCGACCCAGATGCTGCGGGGGAGAAGGCTGCCCTTCGGGTTTACGGTGACACGGCCAAATTCAATGCGCTGACGTTTGTGGCATCGGGCCCAGAGGGCCTCGATCCCTCAGACCTGAGGCAACAACGTGGTGATGGCGCTATCGAACAAATGCTTGCAGCCCGGAAGCCACTGTTTGAATTCGTGATTCGGCACCGTATTGGCAAATTCTCACTGACGGACTTGGACTCCAGGGCAGCCGCGGCAAGGGCAGCAGCTCCGGTTGTTGCTGAAATTGTTGATCCAGCTCTTCGAGCTGGTTATACCAGGCAGCTTGCAGACTGGGTTTCTTTGGAAATTTCCGAAGTTACACAGCTTGTCGCTCAGGTTGGAAGACAGCAGGTGGGTGCAAGGGTTGAGCAAATTCGCACGAGTGCCCCAAAGCCGGTGGAGCAAACCCCGGCTACAAAGTTTGAGCGGCAGATACTCGAGGTCTTGGTTCAGCGACCACAGGCCTTCAATGCTGAGCGATTGACCAGAATTGTCGGTGCGGGATTTACCCAATCTGATCTCGCCGGTATCGCCGAGGCAGCGAGTCGCATTTCTGATCAGATTGGGTCTAGCGACTGGGTAAATCAACTCGCGAATCAGCTCGCGGGTGATCAGCTTGACCTGTTAAGAGCGTTGGCACTTGCTGAGCTCCCAGCGGCGAATGACGCCGATCTTGAGCGATATTCCAAGGGTGTCGTGAATGGAGCGATGCTGCAGGCCTTGGCCCGAGAGAAGAACGATCTGCTGGCAGCTTTGAAGCGAATCGATATGACAGCCCAGCCAGAGGCTTACGCGCAAGTCCAACGTCAACTTGTTGAATTGGAAGCTGAACGCAGAACCTACATGGCATAGATTTTTTCTGCTAATGTTGTCAGGCGTCTTAGGACGTTTTTCCTCGGTAGCTCAATTGGCAGAGCAATCGGCTGTTAACCGATAGGTTCTTGGTTCGAGTCCAAGCCGGGGAGCCATTTCTAAGGAATCGTCATGAAACGAGTTCTTTCCACATCAATCTCAGTTGGCCTGGCCACTGGTCTTTACGGAATCTCATTCGGTGCCTTGGCGGCAGTTGCTGGACTTGATCTCCTCTCCATAATGCTCCTCAGTCTGCTGATGTTTTCTGGCGGAAGCCAGTTCGCGTTTATCGGCGTTATCGCAGCAGGAGGAGCTCCCATTTCCGCCATCACATCTGCATGGCTGCTTGGGGTTCGAAATGGCTTCTATGCCATGCGTCTGAATGATGTCTTGGCACCTAAGGGGTTCAAAAAACTAATCGCTGCCCAGTTGAGCATCGATGAATCCAATGGTGTATCGGCGGCTCAGTCGGATCTCAAGTCACAGCGGGTTGGATTTTGGGCAACCGGTATTGCTGTATTCGTGTTTTGGAACATTGCCACATTACTCGGGGCCATAGCCGGTGATTTACTGGGTTCAGCGCAAACTTGGGGACTGGATGCCGCAGCGGCCGCAGCGTTCTTGGGTTTGGTATGGCCAAGGCTGAGAGACAACAAACTACTTTCACTTGCAGCGGCAGTTGTCGCTGTTGTCGGCTCTCTCTTCCTACCCGCCGGTGTTCCGGTCCTACTCACGGTATTTGTTGCCCTTGTGCCTAGGCGGTCCAAATGACCCTGACCGTGATTATTGCCTCGCTAGCGGTTTTTAGCTGGAAGCTGTTTGGCTACTTGATTCCCAAGCGATGGATAACCGATGGCATCAGGGCGTTTAGTGATCGAGTAACAGTTGTTCTTATGTCCGCTTTGGTTGGAGTTCAGACTTTTGTGACAGGCAATCAGGTGGAATTCGATGCGAGAGTTCCCGCACTGGGAATAGCCGCCATCCTGTTTGCTTTGCGGGTGCCATACATTGTTGTGGTCATTGCAGCGGCCGCCACAGCCGCCGGACTTAGAGCATTAGGGCTCTAGGTAGTCAACCCCTGGAGTCCAGCTGTTACCGGGCTCACCCCAGCCCTCAAACTTGATTACTTTTTTAATTTCGCGCTGATATGGCTTCAGTAAACGATCCGCGTAAAGCACACCGTCTAGGTGATCGAACTCATGTTGGAAAATTCTTGCCAACCAACCGGATGCCTCAATAGTGAAACTCTCACCTGACAGGTTGGTGGCGCGAAGAATTGCCCGGTCAGCTCGCTTTAGCGGGTAGCGTTCGCCGGGAATGGACAAGCATCCTTCGGACTCGGTATCTTCATCCGGCCAATCGCTACTGATGGGGGATAGCTCGAGGGTTGGATTGATAGCCTCACCGCGGTGGTGGACCTCACCGTCGTGCCAGTCGTAAACAAAGATTCTCAACCCCACACCAACTTGGGTTGCGGCAAGTCCAACACCAGGGGCTTGAGCCATGGTTTCGTACATATCAGCAATCAGAGTGCGAATCTCATCGGTGATCTCACTCACTTCTCGAGCGCGATTATGAAGTACTGGGTCACCAGTAATAACTATTGGACGTATTGACACGCAATTAGGTTACTCAAGGAATTCTCAAGTTGTTGCTTTAGGCTTCTAAGGCTGCACTTTAGATGAGGAGAGCAGTTGTTCGAGCCTGAGTTTGCACGCCCCATAGCCATTGCCTTGGCGGTCGTAGGGGCGATTTTCTTGGCACTTGGTGCTCAGTTTCAGAATGACGCTGTTACGCAACATCACGCCCCGAAACAGCTGAAGTTAAAGTCTCTTCACATCAAGCAGGTGTTGGATTTGCTGCGTAGACCAAGGTGGCTCACCGGCACGATCTTTATGGCCCTCGCTATTGTTTCTCAATTGTCGGCATTGGCCCTGGCGCCGCTAATCGTGGTTCAACCAATCGGTGCGATTGCCTTGATTATTACCAGCATCTTGAATGCTCGAATTCACAAAATCAAGCTTGACCCAAAAACCTTTGGGGCGATCGCAATCACGATGCTTGGTGTTTCTGGTTTTGTTCTTTTCACTGCAACCAGCGCCACACAAGTCACGCTCGATGATGGCATGCTGTTGCAAGTCGTTGGCGTATTGATTGCGGTGCTCGCGGTTTTTGGACTCTTGTTCGCTGTTTCGAAGGGTCGCGTTGGGCCGCTGCAGTACATTTTTGGGGCCGGCGTACTTTACGGATTTGTGGCCTCATTGGCCAAAGTGGTTATTCAGCGCATCATTCAAGGAGACATCGACTGGCTCACGCTCCTAGCGACCTTGGCGCTATTGGCCGCCGCGATCTTGGGTGGCTGGTTTGTTCAGAATGCCTACGCTGGTGGGCCCCCTGACCTTGTGATTGCAGGCCTTACAGTTATTGATCCGGCTGTGGCGGTGGGCATTGCGATTGTGATTCTGGGAGAGGCATCAAGCGCCGCCTTTGGCCAGGTGCTAGGGTTCGGTGTATCGGGATTAGTTGCTGTCTTGGGTGTGTTAATTCTTTCTAAGGTTCACCCGCAACTGAGCAATAAGCAAGAGGTTTAGTTTTGGAAAAACTTAGGGTCGTCATGGCCTGTGACACCTTTGCTCCTGACATTAACGGAGCAGCTAGGTTTGCAGAAAGATTGGCCGCCGGTCTAGTGCGTCATGGCCATGAGGTTCATATCATCGCAGCAAGTACAGACTCTTCTCATGGACCTCGTTTCGAAGTTCATGATGGTTCCCGAATGATGGTGCATCGGATGCGCAGTCACCGGGTTCCCCAGCACAAAACTCTGCG
>CAZZHB010000026.1:874-1352 GCA_964653615.1 uncultured Aquiluna sp. | reverse complement strand
TGCGCTGGACCCAACCGATTGGGTTGGCAGGTCAAATTCGTCGGATTATTCGTGATGTGAAGCCTGACGCGCTGCACATTCAGTCTCACCTTCTCATGGGCCGCTTTGCTCTGCAGGCAGCTAAAGGCATGGATGTCAGCTTGATTGCGACCAACCACATCATGCCCGAGAACCTAATTAAGTACTCATTACTGCCAAAATTCCTCCACAAAGCCGCGATGCGAATTACCTGGGCGGATGCCGGGCGAATCCTTCGAAAGATGGATGCCCTGACAACACCGACTCGAAGAGCCGCCCAGCTGTTGGAAGAAGCGGCCGGTGTATCGGGAGTTCTTGCCATTAGCTGCGGTATAGACGCAGCTCGATTTGCCAATGAGACTCCAGTAGACAACAAGAAACCGAGGTTCCTATTTTTAGGGCGCCTAGACGATGAAAAGCGCATCCACATCTTGCTTCAGGCCGTTGCCAAGCTAACCGA
>CAZZHB010000026.1:0-864 GCA_964653615.1 uncultured Aquiluna sp. | reverse complement strand
GATTTTCACCGGCCACATTTCTGATCAAGAACTACCGAAGGCTTATGAGCGTTGCACTGCTTTCGTGATGCCTTCAATCGCTGAGTTGCAATCAATTGCGACCATGGAGGCCATGGCATCCGGCAGGCCAGTCATTGGGGCGGACGCGATGGCGCTTCCCCACCTGGTACACGATGGAGACAACGGTTACCTATTCCCGCCAGATGACGCAGACGCGCTTGCAGATCGACTTCGCAGAATTCTTATCGCCGATCAAGCGGAGTTGAACAGGCTTAGTGAGAACAGCCTGCACCTGATTCAGTCGCATGACATCGAACGCACTATCAAGATCTTCGAGGATCTCTATATCGGAATTCGTAGCGAGAGCTCGACCACTGACGACAACGCACCCAGCTACATGGAGCCAATCGGCAAACTGAATGAGGCGATCAGTGCTCGACTCGAGAACTGGCGCCACAGCGCGGTTGAACTGGGTCGCCGCGCGGAAGGTATCTCGCAAGAGGCTATGGAAAAGTTAGGCGAAGTTGGCGAAGAAGTTCGCGAGCAGCTGACTGAAATCAAAGAGGAAATCAAAGATCAGATCAACGAGGCTGCTAGGCGCATCAAGCGCAAGCGCAAAGACTGAGCTCATTCAACCGGCCCTAACCGCCATTGCAGCGATTTTGATTGCCAGCTATTAGCTCACACTTCGGCGTGAATTACGCCAGTTCGGTTTACTTATAGCTAGATACATCTACTTCGCGCGCGAGCATAAGATCTCTAACCTGCTTTAGTTGAAGGCTTGTTTCGACGCGGGTGGGTAAACTCTAGGTGGCTGGGGGCGTTAGCTCAGCCGGTTAGAGCAGCGGACTCATAATCCGTCGG
>CAZZHB010000025.1:0-13404 GCA_964653615.1 uncultured Aquiluna sp. | reverse complement strand
GGCTGGCGACATCGTCAAGGTCACCCTCGTACTAGATGCCGGAACTAGGGCTGTAGCGATGCCAGATGATCTGGTAACGGCCCTAAAGGCCAGCGGTCTAAGTGAGGTTTTTGAAGGGCTTAGTTATTCAAAACGCAAAGAGTTTGCCAGGCAGGTATCCGAGGCCAAAGCAGAAGCTACTCGGCTTCGTCGAATTGAGAAAGTACTCGAGGGTCTTAGGGTTAGCTAATCCCTAGTGCTCGCTCTAGTTAGCCGATCAAGCACAGCTTCCGCAAGCTCGTCCCCCGCGGGTGTGATGGCCACCACTCGTTGAAGCCCTTCTTCATCTGCCCTTCTAAGGGCAGAGTAAAGCTGTCTTGCGAACTCCTTCGAGTTCTCAGGGGATGCCAGCCTTATGACACCAACTGGTGTTTCAACATTCGCCAAAGCAATCAGTCCATCGCCTGGAACTGGGGCTTGATTCAGCACTAGCTTTGCATCTGGAGAGTAGTGGGATTTCAGAGAACCGCTAACTCGAATCTCGCCCTCATCAGTTTTCAACTTCATTCCGGTAGCAGCTTCGATCATTGATGCAGTAACAGCTCCAAGCCGAAGGATTGCGGGCTGGGCTTTGGTGCAATCGATGATGGTTGACTCGATGCCAACCTCGCACTGACCGCCCTCAAGAATCAAATCATTGGGGGCAAGATAATCAGCCAACTCAGCGCTGACCGCCTGAGCGGTGGTTGGGGAAACTTTGCCAAAGCGATTAGCGCTGGGAGCGGCAACGCCTTTGCCGCCAAGAGCCTCAAAGTTTCTCAACAGCTCCTGTGCGACTGGGTGACTAGGAACCCTGACACCAACAGTGTCCTGGGACCCGGTAATGAAATCGCCGGCTAGCTCGGACCGCTTCAAAATCAGCGTCATTGGTCCTGGCCAAAATGCCGATGCCAGCGACTCGAGATAGGCAGGCTGGAAACTTGTCCATTCCAAAGCGGCCTCGAGTGAGCTCACGTGAACAATCAGTGGGTGGTTTGCAGGTCGACCCTTAGTTGAGTAGATCCTCGCTACCGCAGCCGGATTGGTGGCATCAGCGCCAAGTCCATAAACCGTCTCGGTGGGGAATGCGACTAAGTTCCCATCGGCCAAGGCTGTGGCAGCTCGTGCTAGGTCGTTACTCATGTTCTCAATCATTACGGATTACACCCGTCACAGCGGGAAGGGTCGATGCTGGTGACACCCAGGCTTTGTGATTGAGAATACTCACAACTTACGCAGCCATGTTTTTCGGTGTGTGGGATTCTCGGGTTCACCTCACCGCAACTAATGCAGGCAACGCCAAACTCATATGAGATTTTGCCAAAGCCAATCTCCCCGCAGCCTGGGCAGTTTGCTGCAATTCGAGTCACCAGCTTCTGCGCACAGGCTGCGATATTGGCCTGCCTCGATGGAGAGGACATTGCCCTAAAGTCACTGTCCAGCAGAACTTCAAAACCTTGCTCCCAAAGCGATTCGATTCGAGTTCGAAGCTGCTCAGTGTCTCTAAGGCCCTTCTCGATCGAGTGGGAATCGCTGTTTGAGTAACTGAGGTTCACCGCATGATTTGGCAGATCATAAGCCGCAAAGATATTCTCCAAATCACTGCCTGGAGCCAAGGTTTGAGATTTAGCGATGATGTCTGCGGACTGGTGGGTCTCATAGATGGTTAGGTTTCGGCTCAGGCAAACCAGAACCAGCAACTCGTGATCCACCGTCGCCCAGGGGGTTGACGGGTTGGGTCCGATGGTGCCCTCGCTGGCCAAGCCATAATCCAACCCAAGGTGAACGGCCCCAGCTTTAGCTTTAGCAATCGCGGTTTCAAGCGGTGATGAAGTTCTTGGAATTTCACCTGAAAAAGTGCCAAAGGCGTCGGTGTCAATTTCGGCAAGCACCAACTCGAAATCGCTCAAACGATCAAACGCCGGAGCCAGCTGATCCAGCTTGCCGTGTTTGGTGGCGAGGGCGATTTGATGTTTCATCTAGAACCTAAACCAAAATCAAAATTCCAGAATTTCAGCGTCGTCCTTGAATTAGTGAGTCAGCAGGTAGACGACTTCGTCAATCTTGCGTTCACGGTATAGCTTGACGAAAAGTTCGTAGCCGAGTCCGACCTTGACCACAACCCGGGTGAACTTGCCAGAGGAGCGAGGCACGACAATCCAGTGGTCACCGATCCTTGCGGATATTCGCTGACCCTTGAAGCCCTTTACGTATAGGACGACCTTGCCGTTGAAGGAGCCAACATTGACCTTATCTTTTGGTTCGTCGACAATCTGGATGAACTTGCGACTCATCGCTTTGCCGCCACTGTAGCTAATGTCTAGCGCATAGGTGCCAGCCTTTAGGGCAGGAAGCTTAAGGACTAATTTGCGAGGCAGCTTACGAAGAATTTGAACTTGTTTGCCATCGATGCTCACCGAAGAAACAAGGTTCAAGCCAGTGCCAGTAAGTGCAACCTGGCGAACTGTGTTCGCAGTGAAAACTACGTTCTTGACCGGCTCGACAATCACTGGCTTTGGAGCGGTCGGGATCACTGGGCTAGTGGTACTGACCGGAGGAGTCACAGGGGAAGGCACCGGAGCAACAACTACCGCCTCCCACAGCGCGTAGAGGGTTAGGTTCTGGTAAACACTTGGCGAGTATGGGAAGGTCACCAGGGTCGAGGCATCGTTGAGAACTCTGGTCCAGCCCTGGAAGGTGAAGCCCTGCTTGGTTGGGTTGCCAGGCTGGGCGATTGAGCCAGCCTGGACAAAGCTAGATGACGAAATCGATGATCCACCGTTGGAGTCGAACTGAACGGTGAAGATGGCAAGTGCCGGGGTGATGACGCTTGAGACGGAGCTTGGATCTGAGGTTCCGATTGCGTTAGTTGCAGTAACCGTGAACGAGTAGGTTGCGCCGTTTGTCAGTCCGGTAACCACACAAGACAACGTCGCGGTGGTGCAGCTGCCGCCACCATTAGATGCGGTCACGGTGTAGGAAAGAATGTCAGAACCACCCGAACTTGGCAGCGCCCATGAGACCGAGGCACTGGCGTTGCCGGCGGTTACAGCCAAGATTGATGGTGCATCTGGCTTGGTAGCTGCCACCACAAACTCTGGGTCCTGGGTTAGCTGAATGGTCACCTGGCCAGGCACGGTCGCGGTTGCCACCTCGGTTGCAACGCCATTGATGATCATGAAGACCTTGGCACCGACCTTGATGTTTGGGTTGGTTAGGGTCAGGGTAATCGGCTTGCCCGCTGCGGTGTCAGGAACGGTGGCATTGTCACCGGTGCCCTTGAGCCAGTGCACCAACACCGAGGTGTAGTAGGCGAAGCTGGAGTCAATAAGGTTTCGCGGCCTGGTTAGGTCGTCAACGAATGACACATTGAGAACCACTCCGGCATCCAACGCACCGCTTGGCACACTCAGGGCCGCACCGGTGCCGGATAGTGCGTGGTCACCGGACCAGGAGTGGGCACCGGTGATTGTGATGGTGGCCAAAGTGTTGATGTGGGCAGGGTTGATGCCGGCAAGCGAATTCTGAGTCCACTTAGCAAACAGGGTCTTTGAGGCGTCTGGGGTGTACTGGTTAGAAAACAGGGTCGCCCTTCTGGTGAATGACTGGTCCTCGAACCAACCATCAAATGTGAAGCCTGCTCTGGTTGGGGTCGGAAGTGCGATGCCAGCGGAGCGAGAAACAAAGTCTCGAGCCCTGTTTACCGTTCCACCTCGTGGGTTGTAGTTCAGTTCGTACGAACCATCAAGCCAACGGGCGTAAAGCATCTGAGTGCCAGTTGGCGTGAATGGGCTGCTGAGCTTTGCGCCGCCATCGGTGAGTGACCAGCCATCAAAGACATAGCCATCGCGAGCATAGGTTGCCCCATTCGAAAGTGCGACGCTGGCATTTCCAACCGTGTAGCTGAAGGTTGAGATTGCAGCACCTGATACGCGGCTACCGCCGTTCCAGTTGTAGCTCACTAGGTAGGTCTTTGGATTCCAGACCGCTACAAAGTTCTGGTTGCCAACTCCAACGTTGTAGGTCACACCTATTCCATAGGTAACCGAACCATCGGACCAACCGCCAAAGTCATAACCGGTGCGCGCACCTGGATCTGGCATTGAGAAGCTCTGGCCAATCGTTCTGCTGAAGCTGGCTGGGGAGTTGGCTCCGCCAGCAGAATCAAATGCCATGGTGTAATCGATTGCCTGCCACTGCGCGTAAAGCAGGAACTTGGTGTCGGTAACCGTGAAGCTACCGCCAGCTTGATAGCTGTTGTTCGACTGATCCTTCCAGCCCGTAAACAGGTAGCCAGCGCGAGTCGGTGCCGCACTTAGGGTGATGACATCGTTAGCCAAACAGGTGTAGTCAACGCCCTGGCATTCGTTATCCACCGTGACAATCCCGGTGCCACCATTCAGGGCATACCTGACTGCGTAGAGCCTGACCCACTGAGCCGTGAAGGTTGGGGCAACCTCGGTCAGTGTGTAGCTATCGAGGGCACGGAAGGTTGAGTTTCCATCGTTCCAACCGAAGAACTGATAGTTGTTTCCACCAAACAAGATTGTGCTGCTAATGGTTGGGCTCAGCGTGATGGTGGCGTTGTACTTGCCAGTTGTGTTCTGCGGGAAGGTAGCAATCTCATTCGAGGACATCGCAGTCACACCAACCGAACCTCTGGCGTAAGTAACTGAGATGTCCTTTAGGGTCCAAATTGCGTAAAGCGTCACGTTGGCAGTTGTGGTGTATGGGCCACTGTGTGCGGTACCGGTTGGGGTAGCTGACCAGCCGGAGAAGTCGTAACCGGTCTTGGCCATGGTGCCGACATTGGCTAGCGACAATCCAGGATTACCGGTTGTGTAGCTGGTGGTTATTCCGCCGGCCGGAGTTCCCGTCGCACCGTTGGTGTTGTAGGTAACGATGTAGGTGTTAGGTGTGAACTTGGGATAGAAGGTCACATTCTGGGCACCGAATACATAGCTACTACCAGGCTGGTAGACAGTTCCTGAACCATCAGAGTTTGTGGTCCAACCGTTGAAGCTGTAACCGGTCTTTGCAAGGTTTCCAGTGTTTGCCTTGACCGCGGCGCTGTCGCTGATGTTGTAGTTGGAGTTATCGGTTGGGGCAGTACCGCTAACCGCATCTGAGACCGAGTAACTAACCGAGTAGTTGTTCGCGGTCCACAGCGCGTAGAAGATAACCGGAGCCGAGATGGTTA
Organism: uncultured Aquiluna sp.; assembly: GCA_964653615.1. Lineage (GTDB taxonomy): Bacteria > Actinomycetota > Actinomycetes > Actinomycetales > Microbacteriaceae > Aquiluna. Next base: position 8,186 of record CAZZHB010000025.1, on the reverse strand, counting down.
GGCTTCCAGAATTCAAAACCTTGGTGGTGGCATCGTTCTGAGTAGTGGACCAACCATTGAAGCTGTAACCGGTCTTGCCCAGGGTGCCCTGACCGATGAGGGTGATAGGGGTTCCACCGGTGGTGTAGCTACCGGTTGCTGCCGAAGGTGCTCCGGTGGTTGCTCCGTTGGAGTTATAGGTATAGGTGTACTGACCGGCGGTCCACAGTGCGTAGAGCGTTATTGATGCTGATGGCGTGTAGTCGCCATTGATCTTGGTCGAAGCATTGTCTTGAGTTGAAGTCCATCCACCGAATGTGAAGCCAGTTTTTGCCATGGTTCCAACCAGTGGCAAAACAATTGCACTTGAACTCAGCGTGAAGCTATCGGTTGATCGCTCCGGCGCTCCGGAAGCCCCGTTCTTGTCATAGGTAACCGCGTAGACCGGCAGTGGTCTGGTGATGACAATCTGGTAGGAGCGAGTTGCCCCATCCTGTGCTTCTACCGCAATTGAAATTGTGTTCGCACCGTAAGAAAGATTTATGGCGTTTGAAGAACTGCCGGAAGAAACCGCATTGCCGTTTACGGTGATGCTGGCATTTGCGTTATTGGCAGTTGGCGAGAGCGTAATTGAAGAGACGTTCGGGCTAACACTCGCCGAGTAGGTAAGTCTCGATGAGCTGAAGCTTGGGCTAAGCACCCCAGCGCTGATCGAAATCGAAGAAAGCGATGCGTCCGAGGACAGGTCATTTAGATAGCGGAAGCGAATGCTGATGACTGACTGGTAACCGTCGTACTGCACATACTGTGCCCCAGGCAGACCCGAGTAAACATAGTTTGCGAGGCTGCCGCCGAGCGCGGTCGGCACACCTCGCCTTGGACCATTCAGTGATGGCCCGAAGAAGACGGTGTTCATCGAGGTGACGATATTGGAGCCGCTCACATTCGCGGTGCGACTTGGGCTCTGCTTGATCGAACGGAAGGAAGGTCCTCCTTCAACACCCACCAAGAAGTAGGTATTGGCCGGAACTGTCACTTCGGTGGTCGCAACAGTTGCCGAGAAACTTCCAATGCCGTAACTGGTGGTTGGCTGCTGACCGACAACAACTGGGCTTGAGAAGCTACCCAAGGTGTTTGGTGTTGAGCTGGCTGCGAAATACCAGTTCCAACTTTGGTTGCCAGACTGGTAGGAGTTGATGCCAAGGCGGTTCACGCCATCGGCTGGAATACGAAGTTCGGTGTGGGCATAGAACAACTGCCAGACCAAGTTGCTGGTCGTTGGTGCATCGGAATCAACAACACCAGACCGACTGGCAAAAGAATCAAAGTAGGTGTTTGGTGACCAACTCACCGAGGTCCCGGTAAAGCCGGCTTCGGTGTGCAGGGTTGGTCCAAGGCGGGAAACCGTAATGGTGTAGGAGGTCGATGCAACGCCGTTTGGTGCAGTGACGTGAACCGTAACAACAGTCACACCCACTGGAGTCGAAACGGTCACCGAAGTTGAGGTTGGCTCCAACAGATTGCCGTTAACTCGAATGCGAGCGCCGAACTCAGCAATCTCAGGGGAAACGGTGAGCACTCTTGAGTTCTGCGGAACCGTCAAGGTGTAGTTCTGAGTCGATGCGGAGAATGTTGGAGAGAGCACGCCGGCACTCACGGTCAAATTCGCGAGCGCCGAGTTGGTGGAGATGTTTGCCAGGTAGCGTACAATCACTCGACCAGATCCACCGTTGGAACCATTTGCTTGGTTGGAAGACGCCGAACCAGCACCTCTACCACCAGCACCTGAGTTGGCTGCGCCAGCTGCAGTCAGTGGTGAGTTTCCAACACCACCAGCACCGCCGGTACCGAAAACTTGGGCGAGTCCGGAGATTGTGGTTGAGAGTCCAAGGCCACCGACGCCTCTTAAAACGCCTGTGCTGGTTCCTCCAGCTCCGACGGCACCACCACCTCCGCCACCGGTTCCACCACCGCCACCAAGAGAACCACCCTCTGCCGCTGCCGAGCCGGTAGCGGAATTACCGCCGGTTCCTGCCGCACGCCCCGGAGACTTGTAGTCGCTGCGGCTCTTAGCTCCACCTTCGCCACCCAAAGACAAAAGTCGGCTGACGATAGTGAGGAATAGCTCCGAGTTCTCGCCTCGCGAGCCGGGGTTGTCCGGTGGCGATGCCAGGCGGTTGGCAGTTCCCCCAGCGCCTCCGGAACCTACTCGAATTGTCACCTGCGGCAAACCTGAGACATCGAGTGGACCAGATAGCAGTGCTTGTCCACCACCGCCACCACCAGCACCGCCGGCATCGTAGGCGCCACCGCCACCGCCACCACCAGCGACAACGAGAGATTCAATGGTCGACACACCGCTCGGGATATCCCAGGCGCAGGAACCAACGGTAGTGAAATCGAAAACCCAGTAAGGCTGGCCGCCGATGTATCGACCCACGCGAGTTGGTGAACAAATCGAGGACCAAACTGGGTAGAGCACAACATCCGAGTCAGTGAGGTAACTTGCACCCAGGTCATAAACCTGCGGTCCTCCATCGGTCAATGCCCAGCCAGTAACTCTCGAATTAGCCTTGGTGAAATAGAAGTTAGCAAGGCTAGCCGCCAACAGTGATGCACTCTGCGAAGGCTGCTTCACAATAACTCGGTCAGAACCGCTGGCTCCGGTCCCCGCCCTGAAGGTTAGGTTAAAAGTGTTGGCGGCCCACACCGGATACAACGTGGTGTTGGCGTCGGTTGTGAATGTGCCGCCTAGTGCGTGTGTTATTGATCCGCCGTCAGTAGTGCTGAATCCGACGACATTGAATCCGGTTCTGGTGAATGCGGCATTTGCACTGGCTGTGTTAGGCAAGACCAGAGCTGCGGCTTGGCTCTTGGTGTAAGTGAGGGCAGTTCCGGATGCACTAGCCCCAGAAGCAATAGTGATCTGGTACTCGGCAGTAAATCTCAGAACGATGGTTCCAGATCCACCCGCACCACAGCTTGACCCTCCAGAACCGGTATTTGGCTTTCCCGCGCGGGTGGCCTGATTGCTCACTGGCGCGGTACAGCTGTCGACCCAGGATCCACCTACGGTTCCGCCGCCGACAGCGCCAGAAGAGAAGGCTGCTCCTCCACCGGCAATCTCATACCCGAAACGGAATATTGAACTTCCGCCATTCTTACCAGTCGCGGCACCACCAGCACCGCCGCCGCCACCTGGGTCGCCAGAGCAGTTGACTGAGCCAGCGGCGTTAGCACCGGCATTGGCGAAGTAGTCAAAAAGTGAATAGTTGGGATTAGCTCCAGCTGCAGCACCGGTTCGTTCGGTACAAGCGGCTGCACCACCACCAGATCCTCCGGATGTCGCAGCTAGCTGAGTAGTGGTTCCTCCTGCACCCGATCCACCGCCGGCTGCGATAAAGTCGCCGAACCTACTCTGGGTTCCTTTGGTGCCAGTGTTTCCTACTAACGTTTGATCGACCAGGGTGAATGTTCCACCCTCGCCAACCTGAATAAGGTATTGAGATCCTGGGCTGAGGGAGACGGGCTGCTTACTAACCAGAACCGCTCCGGCGCCTCCACCACCGGCAAGTCCGTAATAGGACCCTGCGCCACCACCTCCGACAATCAAAATGTCTGCTGCAGTGACTCCTTCAGGAACAACCCAGCCGCACACACCAACGCTATTGAACTTGAGCTGGGTATAAACCTTGCCCGCTTGTCCAAATGCAGCGTGAGCACTATTGGTTGAGCCATTAGCCTCAAAGGCTGTCTGTGAAGGAGAACAAGGGTTCACCCAAATTGCATACAGCGTGATTCCAGAAGTCGCGCTCGGTGCGTATGGCCATGAACTTATTCGGTTAGCCAAATCGCCATTATTGGACGTCTCGGTAGTTGACCAGCCGCCAAAGACAAAGTTGGACTTGGTTGGATCATTTGGTTTTTGCAATGAACCAGCGGTCAAAAACGCGGTATCCGAGATGCTGGTGCCACCGTTCACGTCCCAGGAGACGGTATTCGAATTAGGGCTCCAAGAGGCGGTCAGCGTGGTGGTGCCAGCAGGTGCCTGGTAGATAGCTCCCGGCGAGAAAGTGTTCGCACCGTTTGCCCAAGCGCTTAGCGTGTAGCCAGCTCTGGTTACACTCGACTGCGCGGGAAGCCGAATCTTGCCAGAGGTGGATAGCGAAGCTGGGTCAGCATTTCCACCAGCTCTGTTGAACTGCACAACGTTGTATGAAACCGTTGGGATTTCGGAAGGGTTGAATCCACCCTGATAGAAACGGATGTAGCGAATTTGTCCTTCGAATTGAGCATCTGCAGTCCAGTTGCTCTTACCGATGAAGTTGTTGGTAACCGTTACATCAGGCAAGACTCCGAAGCTGATGCTCGTGCCCCCCGAGCTTCCGTTTTCTCGGGAAACGGTTCTTTGCGAACCATTTCTCCAAATCGTGCAAAGTGTGCCATCCAAGCGAATGGTCCAACGTGCCATGCCGGAGGTAAGCGAGCCATCATTGGTTCGACACTCTGAAATGACTGAGCCGTTGCCCCATATTCCGACCATCAGGTCGTTGTTCGCGAAATGTCGACTCACAAATAGGTTGTTCATTTCACCGAGGGTCGCGGTTCTCATCTCGCCGAAATCTAAAAGGCGTTCCCAGTTATTTGCGGTTGAGAAGTCGGCCTCGAAGTCGATTGTGATTCCGCCGGTTCTAAATGGAGTGTAGGAGAAATCGCCAACATCAATAAAGCTGCCGGTGGTATTGGTTCCACCCGGGAAGGCCCATGCTCTGGTTGAGCTATTTAGGGTGATTGCTCCATTTGACTGGTTTGAAATTGTTGCGCTGAGGCTGGTCAGTGAACCCAGGTTTCTAACTGCGAGTGGGCTTGCTCCCAATGGGTCATAGGAGTCGACATCGGTTGAGTTGAAGTTCAACCGCAGGTAGGCATTTGGATCTCTTGGGGTCGAGAAGGTTGCCACGTTAGCTGCGTCACCTGGGCCGTGCTGACTGACGGCTCTAATGCGAACGTTGCTATAGGTGGTCTCTGGAGTTAATCCGGTGATGACCAATGGGCTCACAGTTTGTGAAGCAGTAAGCCAGCTGGTGCCACCATTGAGCGAGTACTGGTAAGCGCTGATGGCTCCAGCGGTGTAACCCGGTCCTCCAGGAACATAGCTTGGTGCGGTGAATGAAACCTTCACGCTGCTGCTTGAAATCTCTGAGTTGACCAGTGAGGTCGGGGCATTAGGCACAAACTGGTACCGAATGACGATTACACCGGATCCACCATCACCACCCTCTGGGTTTGTAGCAGTGTTTGCGGCAAGGGGAGGGATGTCATCAAAACCTGAACCACCACCGCCACCACCGGTGTGACTCATGGCGTTATTGCCAACATTCTCGGCCTTGGTTCCATTGGCTCCACCACCAAGTCCACCGGCACCACCGGCCTGACCATCGGCACCAATACCTCCACCGCCACCGCCACCGAAGTAAACGCTACCTCCGGAGACGTGACCGATACCCAGTGCTGTGGCTACTGCGGGAGTAATCCAGTTGATCGTCTTACCAACACCACCGGCACCACCACGTGCAGCCGGACCTAGCCCCGATGTGAAAGTGGTATAGGTGGTTCCATTAGCGCTTGGGTTGGCACCAGCTCCACCGGCACCACCACCGCCACCACCGGCCCAGTAGTCAGATGCGTCACCCTCGTTAGCACCCGATGCACCGGCGAAACCTCCGGTGAAGCTTCCAAGGTTGGTTCCGGTTAGTGTGAATTGAGACTGCGCTTGAGGCTGGCCAGGAGTTTGGTTCCATCCAGCACCACCACCAGAACCACCGTTGACCAAGCTGGAAGTGCCGTTGACGCCAGCACCACCACCAAGGGCTCTAATTCCAGCAAACTGCGAGTCGAACCCCTTGCTTCCGATGTATGAGGTTGAACCGCCCGGGGCTCCGGCACCACCCTTACCAACACCCACATTGATGCCCGCAATAGGGATTGGGTGATTGGTGAATTCCATGACGCCACCGGCACCGCCGCCGCCACCGTGGCGTGATCCACCACCGCCACCACCGGCCACGACGAGAACGTCGACTGTGGTGACGCCGGATGGGTTATTCCATGAGGTGTTTTGAATACCGTCTGCTTCATTCACATAGGTGAAGGATATGTAGCAATAATTTCCCGATTGAACAACGGTTACACCGGTCTCGTCACTAAAGCTTTGTTCACAAGGGCCAGTTCCCAATGCGTTAGCTGGCAGCGGGAAGAAGCCGGTGAAAGCAAGGCTCAATGAAAGTAGCCCCGAAATCAGAGATCTGGACGCGCGTTTTTCCGCCTCGCGTGAGCCATTTGGCCCCGCTGGCAGAAGTTTCGACAATACGCCCATAATGACCCCAATTTACCCGCAGGCTTAGGTGTGATTTCGCCATACCTTCGGCTATCCGTAGCAAAAAAACAACCTTCATGTCGCTATGAAATCGGGTGAAATTCGAAGCTGCAGAAAGCAGATGTCTCGACCCTCCGAATAATTCAAAGCTCTCCGGCAATACACTGATTTCATGACCCAGGCAAACTACGATGTTGCGATTATTGGTGGTGGACACAACGGCCTGGTTGCCGCTGCTTATCTAGCCAAAGCCGGCAAGTCTGTTGTGGTGTTAGAGCAGCATGATGTGGTTGGTGGAGCTGCAGTTTCAACCAAAACCTTTGAAGGTGTTGATGCCCGACTGTCTCGCTACTCCTACCTGGTCAGCCTGCTTCCGAAGCGAATAATCGAAGAGCTAGATCTCGAAGTCGAACTTGCACCTCGCCGCTTCGGATCCTTCACCCCATCTCTCGATGGGGTCTCCGGTCTGCTGATCGACAAGTCGGATGCCAATGCCACCAAAGCATCTTTTGATTCGGTTGGCGCGACCGATGATTTTGAGGCTTGGAATGACTTTTATGCCAAGACCGAGGTGATTGCAAAGAAACTATTTGGCACCGTTCTAGAGCCGCTCAAGTCTGAAAAAGATGTCGCGGAACTTCTTGGGCCAGAGCTGTGGAGAGACTTTTTTGAGCGACCCATCGGCGAAACGATTGAGAGAGATTTCAAGTCGGATTTAGTGCGCGGTGTGGTGATGACCGATGCGCTGATCGGTACTTTTGCTTCGAATCACGACGAGGATCTCGAAGCGAATAAGTGCTTTTTGTATCACGTAATTGGCAATGAAACTGGTGACTGGAACATCCCGGTCGGCGGCATGGGCTCGGTCACAACCTCGATGGCCAAAAGAGCTAAGGCACTCGGAGCAACGCTTATGCCAGGGTGCAAAGTGCTCGCCATCAACCCTGGTGAGCCGCACAAAATTACCTTCATCGAACATGGCTCTGAGCACTCGCTCACCGCGGCAGTGATTCTTGCCAACGTTGCAAAACCCACCTTGGATGCTTTGCTGGGAAACCCGACCAAACACAATATCGAGGGTGCTCAGGTGAAGGTGAACATGCTTCTCAAGCGCTTGCCCAAGCTGAAAGCGGGCACCGATCCAGTAGCAGCATTTGGTGGCACCCTGCACATCAACGAGACCTTCGAGCAGCTTCAGACCGCCTTTGAGCAGGCATCCAGCGGCGAGATTCCAAACCCATTGCCATGCGAGATTTACTGTCACTCACTTACTGACCCCAGCATTCTGGGTCCAGAGCTACAAGCCTCTGGGGCGCAGACACTGACGGTGTTTGCCCTGCACACACCGCACTCGCTGCTAGCTGGCAGAGATCATGACCAGATGCGACAGGCACTCGAAGAGGCAGCTGTCGCGTCAATCAACTCGGTGTTGGCGGAGGACATTCGCGACCTGCTGTTTGTTGACGCTAATGGCAAGCCCTGCATCGAGACCAAGACCACACAGGATCTAGAAGACGCTCTTGGGCTTCCGGGTGGCAACATTTTCCACGCACCACTTAGCTGGCCTTTTGTCAAAGATGGTGCTGCCCTAGACACCCCTGCCAAACGCTGGGGCGTCGACTCTGGTTACGAGAACATTTACTTCTGCGGCTCCACTGCTGTGCGCGGTGGAGCAGTTAGTGGCATCGGTGGCCACAACGCAGCAATGGCGGTTCTGGAAGGTTAGCTACTCGCGCCATCAGGCCAGGCCACGACGCAGACCTTGTTGCCTGATCGGTCCGCAAGAATCCAATAGGACGGTGCATTTGAGCTGTCGACGATTACACCGCCT
>CAZZHB010000024.1:9501-13449 GCA_964653615.1 uncultured Aquiluna sp. | reverse complement strand
AGCGCGCAACGGAAATCGAACTGGAGAAAAACCCAAGGTCTGCTTCGGCGAGGCTTCGGGCTGCAGAAAAACTGGAGGGTAACTAAATGGCGGTTTACATGGTTTCGCAAGCTGAGGCTAAGCAGCTGCGTCCAAAGATGACAGCTGGGCTGATTTTCGTGGCCGGCATCATTGTGGTTCTATTGGGCCAGTTGGTGCTGAACATGATCCTGACCCAGGACGCCTACCACCTGCGTTCTCTCAAGATCGAAAAGCGTGACCTAACCACCCAGGTTCAGATTCTCCAGGAGGAGGTTGATTCGCTAGCCTCACCGCAGAACCTTGCAGATGCAGCCAACCGCCTTGGAATGGTGGCAAACCCCGCTTCGGTACTGCTTGACATCGAAAATGACAAGGTTTTTGGTAAGCCAAAGCCTGCCAGCGCCGGCAATGCTTCGGTTGCTTCCGCAAACCTAGTTGCTAACGCAGCCATGGGAACCATCTCTAATTTCACCGAAGCAACAGTTGCAAGTGCACAGGTGTCCGAGAGTGTCGAAACCGAAAAACCAGCTACTTCTGGCTTAGTTTTGGAGCAGGGTTTGATCCCAGCTTCACCAACCAGATAGGCCATCATGGGTAAACACGGATCACTGAGCCGCAGGCTTGGTGCATTTGCCCTAATTCTGATGGTGATGGTCCTTGCCTTGGGCATTCGACTGGTTGACTACCAAATCGTTAGAGCCGAGCAAATTCGGGAAGAATCCTTCAAATCTCGCTCCATTACCCAAACCCTGCCAGCCCTTCGCGGTCAGATTAGGGATGCTTCTGGGCAGGTCTTGGCACGCACCGTATTCCGATATGACGTGAATGCCGCTCCAAAGAACGTCGGCAGTATCTTCAAGACCGTTGACGGAGTGCGAACCGAGCGCACTGTGGAACAGATTGTTTTAGACCTAGCGCCGCTGGTGGGCTTGACTCCCGAGGAACTCATGTCTCGCCTTGCCGGGGACAGCGAATACTCAAATTTGGCTAAGAAAGTTGATGCCGAAACTTACAACGCGATTCGCGAGCTGAAAATCCCATGGATTTACTTTGACGCATTTGCGGACCGACTGTATCCAAATGGCGCAGTTGCCGGCAACATCATTGGTTTTGTTGGTTCCGACGGCGTCCCACTGGCTGGTCTAGAGCGCCAATACAACACCTGCCTCGCCGGTGTCGACGGGCAAGAAACATTTGAGCGCAGTGCAGAGGGCGTTCGCATTCCAACTTCGAATGTCACGACTCAGCCAACCCAAAATGGCGGCACACTAAACCTCAGCATCGATGCTAATTTGCAATTCTTTGCCCAGCAGGTGCTGGCTGATACCGTGAACGACCTAGGCGCTCAGTGGGCGTCTGCGGTTGTGGTTGAGGTTGAGACTGGACGTCTATTGGCCGCCGCTGAGGCACCTACTGTGGACCCGAATGACCCTGCGGCATCGGATGCTAAAGATCGCGGTTCAAAGATTTTCCAGTCCGCCTTCGAGCCTGGTTCGATCATGAAGGCGCTGACCACCGCAATGATTCTCGACACTAAAACTGCTGATGCTTATGACAAGGTCAGAGCGCCTGACTACATGAAACTTGATTTTGCCGGTGGCTGGATCAAGGACAGCTTTGGGCACGAGCCTTACAACCTCACCCTCGGCGGTGTGCTGCGCTTCTCTTCCAACACTGGAATGTCGAGCTTTGGAATCAAGATCGACAAAGAAACCAGGTACAACTACCTGCAGAAATTTGGCTTTGGATCGGTCAGTCCACTTAGATTCGAGGGTGAAAGCTCGGGCATCTTGCACCCATGGAAAGAGTGGGACAAGATGACCAACTACGCCACTACTTACGGCCAAGGAATTTCGGTCACCGGCATTCAGATGGCATATGCCTACCAGGCCATGGCCAACAACGGTGTTCGACTGGATCCAATCTTGGTCGAAAGCTGCACCAGCGAGGATGGCAAAATCATCTACCAACCTAAGCAAAACGCCACTCGAGTCGTTAGTAAAGAGACCGCCAACCTAAACCTCAATTTGATGGAGAAGGTTGTTGAGTTTGGTGGCGTGGGCCAGAATGCCGCGATCGATGGTTATCGAGTTGCCGGTAAGACCGGAACCGCCCAGATCAAGGATGGAAGCGGATACGGATCTCAGTTCGCCATCTCCTTCTACGGCGTTGCACCGGCTGAGAACCCCAAGTTTGTGGTCGGCATAACCATCTACAAGGCAGTTGGTGTTTCAAACTCGCTACAGGCCACGTTCCCGTTCAAGGCGATTATGCAGCAAGCACTTAAGAGCTACCGCGTGCCACCTTCGACAACTAAATCTCCAGATCTACCATCGGGCAAGTACGGTGAAGTCGAAACTCGCGACTAGCACGCTTGCGCAGAAATTCAATCTTTCTCACCAGGGTGCTGACGTTGACATTAGCTCTGTCGCACTATCTTCGAAACTCTGCGAGCCGGGATCGCTTTTCATAGCGACGCAGGGCGAGAAGCACCATGGATTGGACTTTTTAGATCAGGCAATTGCCAATGGCGCTGTTGCAGTGCTCAGCGATAAGGGTTTTGATTCTCCGGTAACACTGATGGTTCACCAAGATCCGAAAGCGATCGCCGGGGAAATATCCGATTTGGTCTTCGGAACCTCGGAATCGAACATGACCCTTTACGGAGTAACCGGCACCAACGGCAAGACTTCAACCACAAACTACCTACACCAGCTGTTAGGCGCCATGGGGCTCCAGGCTGGAATGAGTGCCTCTACCAGTCGCATAGTGGGCCAGGAAGAGTTGGCTGCCGCGCTAACCTCTCCTGAGGTCACAGAGCTTCACCAACTGCTTGCAAAGATGCGCTCCAAGGGCGCACAGCACGCTGCTATCGAGGTCTCTGCACAGGCTTTGATTAGGCATCGAGTGGACGCCATTAGCTTTGCCGTAGTGGGTTTCAGCAATCTCTCCAGGGATCACCTCGATGACTTTAAAGACATGGACAGCTATCTAGAGGCAAAATCACAACTCTTCTCGCCCAGATACGCCAAGACGGGTGTGGTGTTGGTGGAGGATGACTATGCCAAAAAGCTCTACCAAACCAGTTCGATTCCAGTTGTTGGCATTGGCCAAGGGTTTGAGTATCAGTATCGCTATGAGAATCAGCAGCTGAGTATTTGGGGCAAACACGAACTGAAAACCCACTTCCCACAGGGTGCCTTGATGGCCAAAAACCTAACCTTGGCTCTGGTGATGCTGCTGGAGGCAGGTTTTGAAGCCAGGGTGCTTGAGGCAGCAGTTGCCTCCGCAGATCTGCATGTCCCGGGACGCTTGGAGCTGGTTTCTACCAAAACTCCTCACGTCTACGTGGATTACGCCCACACCCCGGCTGGCGTTGCGGGCGCGGTTGAGGAGATTAGCAAGCGCTATCCCAAGCTGACCGTCGTTTTAGGAGCCTCAGGAAACCGAGACCAGGGCAAACGTTCTGAAATGGGTTTGGCTGCCTCTAGCGCTGACCTTCTGATAATTACGGACCAACATCCACGCGATGAAGATCCGGCGAGTATTCGACACGCCCTGCTGACTGCAGCTGCAACCAAGCTGGCAGCGGGAAGAATCTTGGAGATTCCAGACCCAGCCGAAGCAATTCGAACCGCCGTATTGAAAACATCAGCTGATTCGGCAGTGCTGTGGTGTGGCCCTGGGCACCTGACCTATCGAGAGATTCGCGGCCAGAAGGTGCCATTTGATGCAAGAGCTTTAGCGAGAGAGGCGGTGGAGTCGTGATTGAAATGACCCTCGCCGACATCGCTACGGCTATAAGCGGGAAATTGATCGTTGGAGATCCTCAACTTACTGTTTCTGGGATCGCTGACACTGACTCCAGGGTCATCCAACCGGGCGGAATCTTTTTTGCAAAGCTTGGCGAGCACGATGACGGTCACC
>CAZZHB010000024.1:0-9491 GCA_964653615.1 uncultured Aquiluna sp. | reverse complement strand
CGCTTGCCGGGGATGGTCATGTCGTCGTCACGGTTCACGCGCAACTTGACAGGCTTTTGCAATTTGAAAGCGGCCAGGCTAGCAGTGGTCTCTGAACCAAACCTGTCGCTTTCGATTCCTCAGATTCAGGTGGCAGACACGGTTGTTGCTCTCACCGATTTGGCCAAACACGTTTTGAATTCGGTGCGTTCGGCCGGCGAGTTGCAAGTGATTGGCATCACCGGCTCCAACGGCAAAACCTCTACGAAAAACATGCTGCGTGAGATTTTGGGCAAGGTTGGCCCAACCATCGCTCCAAGAGACTCTTTCAACAATGAGGTGGGGCTGCCGCTAACAGTGCTTCGACTGGAGGCAAATACCAAGTTCTTGGTGCTTGAGATGGGCGCTGCAGGCCTTGGCTCGATAGCCGCCCTAGCAAGTTGGTGCCAGCCTGACATCGGAGTTGAGCTAAAGGTGGGGCTTGCCCATGCGGGAGCATTCGGCGGTGTCGAAGTTACCGCGCAGATCAAGCGCGAACTGATGCCATATGTCCGACGTGCCGTGGTCCTGAACCAGGACGATCCGGTGGTTCGCGACTTCGAGGCCAATTCTGGTGTTACGAGAATTGGATTTGGTTTTGCCAGCGAAAGCGACTTTGAAATCAAGTCTGTCGATCTGAGTCTCTCCGGAACCAAGCTAGCTATCGAGTATCCAGATGGAACCGTCAGTGAGCTAACTCTCAAAATGCTGGGGGAGCACCAGGCCATGAATGTCTCGGCGGCTTTGGCTGTCGCGCATCTGCTTGGAGTGTCGCGCGATTTGGCAATAGCGGCGGTTTCCGAAATGGATATGGCTGAGCGCTGGCGAATGCAGCTCATGAAGCGTCCCGATGGGGTTTACATCATCAACGACGCCTACAACGCCTCGCCCGACTCGATGCGTGCTGCGCTGCAGACCCTTGCCACCCTGGGGCGTCAGGGGCATCGAACCATTGCAGTTTTAGGTCAGATGGCCGAGCTTGGCGAATTCTCCGCGCACGAACACGATCAGCTAGGACGCTTGGTGGTTCGCTACAACATTGACCAGCTCTACGTGGTCGGACAAGAAGCGAAATTGATTCACATGGGCGCCTCTCAAGAAGGAAGTTGGGATGGCGAGTCTGTGTTTTGCGAGACAATCAGCACGGCTTTTGAGGCTATCTGTGACAAGCTTTCTCCCGGCGACATTGTCTTGGTCAAATCCAGCAATGTTGCAGGTTTGAGATTTTTAGGCGACGAGTTGGCGGGTGTTAAGTGAGAGCCTTACTTGCATCAGGCGGAATTGCGCTATTCATTTCACTATTTGCCACCCCCGGCTTTATTTGGCTGTTCAAGAACCTGCAGTGGGGCCAATTCATTCGCGATGATGGTCCAAAGACCCATCACACCAAACGTGGCACACCCACCATGGGTGGCATCGTCATCCTGCTGGCCGCAACCATTGCTTACTTTGTTGCCAAGTTCATCAACGGTGAGTCACCCTCGGCCTCGGCACTGCTGGTGATCCTTATGATGCTCGGCCTTGGCCTGGTGGGCTTTATTGATGATTTCCTAAAGGTTAGAAACCAGCGCAGTCTGGGACTAAGTGGTTGGGCAAAGATCGGTGGACAGGTCATCGTCGCGGTCATTTTTGCGGTCCTAGCACTTGGATTCCCGGACGAAAATGGCCTAACCCCAGCCTCAACCGCTATTTCGCTGTTTAGAGATTTGCCGATTGATTTGTTTATTTGGGGTTCAGTGATCGGCATGGGGCTGTTCATTGCCTGGATTTCACTGCTGGTGACAAGCGCTTCGAACGGCGTGAACATTGCCGATGGTTTGGACGGCTTGGCTTCGGGTTCTGCGATTATGGCGATCGGCGCCTATGTGGTGATCGGTTTTTGGCAGTTCAACCAAAGCTGTGCGACGGTGACGGAGAACTTCTCGTCCTGCTACGAGGTTCGTGATCCGCTGGATCTTGCTGTTGTGGCTGCGGCCATCGTGGGTGCCTGCGTTGGCTTTTTGTGGTGGAACACCTCACCTGCCCAAATCTTCATGGGCGATGTCGGCTCCCTCGGCCTTGGCGGAGCCCTAGCGGCCCTCGCGATTCTCTCTCGCACAGAATTGCTATTGGTTTTGATCGGTGGAATTTTCGTGATTGTCACCGGCTCGGTGGTGATTCAGCGCGTGTTCTTCAAGATCACCAAGTGGCGCACCGGAACCGGTAAGCGAGTCTTCCTAATGTCACCGCTGCATCACCACTTTGAACTAAAGGGTTGGGCGGAGATTACCGTTGTGGTTCGCTTTTGGATCATTGCTGCGCTCTGCGTGGTTAGCGGTATCGGCCTGTTCTACGTGGAGTGGATCTACGGCATATGATTTCGCAGGGCAGCTGGCACGACAATTGGGCTGGACTGCACGTTGCAGTCTTGGGCTTAGGTAAGTCCGGTTTCTCGGTCGCCGACACCCTATGTGAACTCGGCGCACACGTCACTGTGTTTGCCCAAAGCGCTAACCCTCAACTTGCTGAATTGCTTGAGGTAATTGGCGCAAAGCTCGTGCTCTCCGATTCGGTGGAAGAGCTTATGGCCATGCCAAGGATTGACTTTGCGGTTGTGTCTCCCGGCTTTGCCCCAAGCCATCCGACCATCGGCTGGCTGCTCGCTAGCAACATCCCACTATTGACTGATATTGATCTGGCATGGCGGCTCAGGGATAAGACCGACAAAGTAGCTAGGTGGATAACCATCACCGGCACCAACGGCAAGACCACCACGACTGAACTGGTGACGCACATGCTCACGACAGCAGGCTTTAGAGCGGTTTCCTGCGGAAATATCGGAAATCCAATCCTGGATGCAATCCGAGACCCAGCGGGGTTTGATTTCCTCGTCGTCGAGATGTCAAGTTTTCAGCTGCACTACGGCTCTGAACTTCACCCGGTAGCCAGCGCCTTTTTGAATCTGGCTCCCGACCACATTGACTGGCACGGCAGTGAAGAGGCTTACTTTCAGGATAAGGCCAAGGTTTTCAGCGGCACAGAGTTGGCCATTGTCTACAACGCGGCCGATCCCAAAACTCTGGAGGCTGCCGAGGCCGCAGATGTCGTCGAAGGGTGTCGAGCGGTGGCATTCACCACTGGCATGCCAAGCGTCAGCATGGTTGGCTACGTCGAAGAATTTCTCGTGGACCGAGCATTCAACACCGACCGTTACTCTGCCGCTATCGAGATCGCTCAGGATTCGGACCTTGAGTCAATTGGGGTGCTGAGTGACCACCTGCGGGCAAATGTTGCCGCCGCAACAGCACTTGCCAGGGCCGTTGGCGTCGAACCTTCAGACATTCGCTCGGCCATCGCTAGCTTCGTGCTAGCTCCGCATCGGATTCAGCAGGTGCTTAGCCACCAGGGCGTACTCTTTATCGACGATTCCAAGGCCACCAATGCTCACGCTGCCAATGCTTCGCTTGCCAGCTTTGACTCGATCGTTTGGATTGTCGGTGGGCTCCTAAAGGGGGTCGACCCAGCCCCGCTGCTGATTGAACACGGTAAAAAGCTTCGCGCTGCGGTCATCATCGGTGCCGACACGCAAGAGCTTGAGGGCTTGTTTGCCGCCCACCTCCCAAACTTGCCTCTTAGAGTGATTTCAGGGGAGCGAGTTATGGCGGAGGCTGTGAGTGCGGCTATCGATTTTGCCAGCTCAGGTGACACCGTTTTGCTAGCTCCCGCAGCCGCCTCGATGGATCAGTTTCAAGACTATGCCGACCGAGGAAATCAGTTTCAGGCAGAGGTAAAAAGGCAGGTGATCAAGTGACCAACCTAAAGGAGATGTTGCAGCCCCGTCTGCACGCACAATCCAGGCAGTTTTTTGCGCTTTTGGGTTTGACCTTGGCAACCGTTGCTATCGGCTTGACGATGGTGGCCAGCGCCTCTGCAGTTGATGCCTTCAAGGAGACTGCCAATGCCGCGTCAATCTTCCTAAAGCAGGGCGGATACGCCCTAATCGGTTTGACACTCATGCTCATTGTCTCGAATCTTTCGATGGGGGTAATGAAGAGATTTGCAATGTTTGGTCTGATGGTGACCATGGGAGCCCAGGCCGCCACAGTGGTTATCGGTCGAGAGATCAACGGAAACCGAAACTGGCTGGACTTTGGAATCGTGGGCGTTCAGCCCTCGGAGTTCCTGAAACTTGGTTTGATCGTCGCACTCTCACTTCAGCTCTCACAGCTCACCGGATACGAGGATGAAGACAAGCTGATCTGGCGGCGAGTCTGGTTCTTCTCGGCAGCCAGCGTCGGCATGGTTGCGGTGTTGAGCAAGGACCTCGGCTCGGGCATCATCATGGTGGTGCTGCTCATGGGACTTTACCTGATTGCCGGCATGAAGCTATCGCAGTGGTGGACCATCGTTATCGGTGGATTGGCCCTTGCGGTATTCCTGGTCTCGAGCTCGCCATCTCGACGCGTTCGCTTTGAAGCCTGGCTTAACCCTGCGGCGGCTGACCCGATGGGCGTGAACTGGCAATTTGAAAAGGGCACTTGGGCGCTTGCCTCTGGCGGCATCTTCGGCACCGGCCTCGGTAGATCCAAGCTCAAGTGGAGCTGGATTCCCGAGGTGGAAAACGACTTTATCTTCGCCATTATTGGTGAGGAGCTTGGTTTGATTGGTGCGCTATTGGTGGTCGCGCTCTTCTTGGCTATCGGGCTAACCATGTTTTCGATCGCGAAAAAGCAGACCGATCCTTTCAATCGCAACTTGGTGGTTGGTGTGATGTTCTGGATCGTGATTCAGGCCTTTATCAACATGGGTGTAGTGGTTGGGTTGTTCCCAGTTCTCGGTGTTACCTTGCCGTTGGTCTCGGCAGGTGGTTCGTCGCTAATTGCATCTCTTATGGCTATCGGTGTAGTCCTAGCGGTTGAGCGGGATAGAACGGCAAACCTAGGGCGTAGAAGGTGACAAGATTCCTGCTGGCTGGAGGCGGGACCGCTGGGCACGTAAATCCAATGCTTGCCCTTGCTCAATCGCTTCGAGCTCTAGATCACCAAGTCATTACCCTGGGAACCAAGGAGGGATTGGAATCCCGACTTGTGCCGCAGCGCGGCTTTGAATTGCTAACGGTGGCAAGGCTTCCATTTCCGAGAAAACCTTCTGCTTACGCGCTTGCGTTCCCATTCCGCTTTGCTCAGGCGGTGCTTCAGGTCCTAAAGATGATCAAAGTCCACAACATTGAGGCGGTTGTTGGGTTTGGCGGATACGCATCTGCGCCGGCATACGTGGCAGCGTTTTTAGCCCGAAAACCACTGGTTATTCATGAGGCGAATGCCCTGGCCGGCATTGCAAATCGGATTGGGGCAAAACTTACCAAGCAGATTGCGGTTGCCTTCCCAAACAGCGATCTTTCTCCCGCCGCAATTACGGGCATGCCGCTGCGTCCAGAAATTGTCGATTCCGTGGCTGGCTATGACAAGGAACAGGCCCGCGTTGAGCTTGGCTTGAATCCGTTTATGACAACACTGCTGGTTACCGGAGGGTCTCTCGGAGCCAAAAGCATCAACGATGCAGTCATTCAGGCGCGCCAGGTGCTAAACGCGGCTGGGATTCAGATTCTGCACATTGTGGGGGATAGGGCCAATCTCGAAGAGGTTTCTGAGCCCGGCTACCGCCGAGTCTCATACTGCGATCGGATGGACGCGGCAATTGCTGCAGCGGACATGGCAGTTTCCAGAGCTGGTAGCTCAACCGTGAGTGAGTTTGCGGCCTGTGGTCTGCCAGCTGTCTATGTTCCCTATCCGGTGGGCAATGGTGAGCAAAAATTCAATGCGGCAACAGTTGTTGAAGTCGGTGGAGGCAAACTTGTTTCGGATGCGGACTTCACCGCCGATTACATTGCCACCGAGTTGATTCCGGCCATGAGCCACAGTTCTTCAATGCGGCGAATGGCACAGGCTGCAAAGTCGGTGGGAATTCCCGACGCAACCGAGCGGCTACGCGATCTAGTGCTGGCGGCAGTGAATACTAATACCCGTGATTAAGCCTGACTTCTCCCAGCCCATTCCAGACGACCTCGGCACCGTGCACTTTATTGGCATAGGTGGAAGCGGCATGTCGGGCATTGCAAGGCTCACTATCGGCATGGGTCACAAGGTGACCGGGTCAGATCTAAGAGACACTTCGAATGTCAAAGCGCTGCGCGAGCTAGGTGCCGAGATTCACATCGGACACGCCGCAGAGCACCTGGGAAACCCTGACACGGTTGTGGTTACCAGTGCGCTTTGGCCAACCAACCCCGAGCTTTTGCTCGCCCAGGAGCGAGGCTTGCCGATCTTGCACCGCTCTGCGCTCCTGGCTCATTTGGCGTCGCGTGGCAAGCTAATCGCGGTCGCCGGAGCGCACGGCAAGACCACCTCAACCGGAATGGTGATTACGGCACTAAACCGACTGGGTGCTGACCCAAGCTTTGTAAACGGCGGAGTGATTCAGGAGTACGGTGCCTCCGCGGGCTTTGGTAAGGGCGAGCACTTTGTAATTGAAGCTGATGAGTCAGATAGCTCATTCCTGCACTACAAAACTGAGGTGGCGCTAATCACCAATGTGGACCCAGATCATCTTGATCACTTTGGCTCCCTTGATGCCTTTGAGGGCGAATTCGCAAAGTTTGCCGATGCCGCTGGAACTCTGGTCGCCATTTCAAGTGACGACCCAGGTGCGGTGCGGGTCACCAATCGACTCAAGCACTCCAATGTGATCACCTTCGGCACCGCCCCAACCGCAGCCGTGCAGGTTCGCAAGGTTCAGGCTGAAACCGGAAACGTCTCATTTGAGCTTGGTTATCGCGGCGACAGCATTTCGCTGACCCTGAACATTCCTGGTCACCACAATGCCCTCAACGCCGCCGGTGCAGTCGCGGTGCTGGTCGGGTTGGGATTTGATTTCCAAGCATCCGCTGAGGCGGTAGCGACCTTCGCTGGCACTGAGCGACGCTTCGAGTTGCATGGGGAGCGACGCGGGGTCAGGGTTTATGACGACTTTGCTCACCACCCAACCGAAGTAGCCGCCGCACTGACAGCTGCCAGGGCTGTGGTTGGAAGCGGCAAGTTGATTACGGTTTTCCAGCCGCATCTTTACTCCAGAACTCGCATTTTTCAGGCTGAATTTGCCCAGGCCTTGGCGCTCAGCGACCAGGTGGTCTGCCTTGACATCTACGCGGCCCGCGAAGACCCAGAGCCTGGTGTAACCGGAGCTTTGATTGCTGACCGTTTCGAGGACCCTTCTCGCATGCACTACGTCCCAAACTGGGATGACGTGCCAGCGGTAGCGGCAGCGCTGGCGCAAACCGGAGACTTCATCATCACCATGGGCTGCGGTGACATCTATCGAATGGTGCCAGCGCTTTTGGAAGCCCTGGAGGCTTAGTTGAAAAAACCAGAGCGTGAGCTTGTTGGGCGCGAGATTAAGCGCGTCAAAAACAGCACCAAGCCCGTTAGAGCGAAAAGAGCCAAGTCCTCCGGTTTTCGCATTCTGGGCCAAGTATTGTTCGTGGCAGGACCCATTGCGCTGATTTTGCTTGTGGTGGCCACATTCTTTACCCCGATGCTGGCTGTCGAGCAAATCAAGGTCAGCGGGCACGAACGCATCAAGGCCAGCAAAGTCATGGGAGCACTCGAGGAGCTGGTCGGAAAGCCGCTCACAACGATCTCGCAGGACAGCGTTGCGGAACTTTTGTCAGACTTCCCACTAATTGAGACCTTCACTTTGCAGGCAGAGCCGCCCCACACCCTGACGGTGAAGATCAGGGAGCGCCAGCCGATTGTGATTTTGGTGCGCGGAGGGAAGAACTACCTTTACGATGCGGCCGGAGTAAAGATCGATGAGGCAACCGCAAAGGACAAGTACCCATACTTTCGGTTCACAGCTGATCCTTTGAAGGACAAAAAATACAAAACCGCGATGGACGTTTTGCTCTCGCTGCCGGTTGCTACCTACAAACAGGTTTTTTCGATTCAGGTCACAGATCAGCTCACTACGGACTTGATCCTGAGAAAGAGTGATACCCGGGTGATCTGGGGTAATGCCAAGCAGGGGCTTCTCAAAGCCGAGGTATTGAACTCGCTTATCAAGACCGGAGTGAAACCAGGGGTCACCATCGATGTTTCATCCCCGAAAGCGCCTGTAGTGACGCATCCAAACTACTAATTCATCTCTTTTGCGACACGCCCGAGATCCTCGAGCAAATCGGGGCAATCGGGGCCTAACTTCTTGGCGCAAATTGAATTCGTCTCAAAAGGTTAAGCCTCAGCCTTAACTTGAGAGTTTTCACAAGGAGGAACAGCGTGGCACAGACACCGAACTATCAGGCAGTAATCAAGGTCGTTGGCGTTGGTGGCGGTGGCGTAAATGCCCTAAACCGCATGATCCAGTCTGGGCTGCGCGGAGTGGAGTTTGTAGCGGTAAACACCGACGCACAGGCTCTGCTGATGAGCGACGCTGATGTGAAGCTGGACATCGGTCGAGACATTACTCGCGGTCTAGGTGCTGGTGCTGATCCAGAGGTGGGTCGTCGCGCTGCTGAAGAGCACGAGAGCGAGATTGAGTCTGCCCTAAAGGGTGCTGACATGGTGTTTGTTACCGCCGGCGAGGGTGGCGGTACCGGTACCGGAGCTGCGCCAGTGGTCGCGAGAATTGCAAAGCGCCTTGGTGCTTTGACTGTGGGTGTTGTAACCCGTCCATTCAACTTTGAAGGTAAGCGCCGTGCGGTGCAGGCCGATGAGGGTATTCGCGCGCTTCGCGCCGAAGTTGACACCCTGATTGTGGTGCCAAACCAGCGCTTGCTTGAGATGTCCAACAAGAAGATTTCTGCAATTGAGGCTTTCATCACCGCAGACGACGTACTTCGTGCCGGTGTGCAGGGCATCAGCGACCTAATCGTGATCCCAGGTCTAATCAACCTTGACTTCAACGACGTCAAGTCGGTTATGCAGGGTGCCGGAAGTGCTCTGATGGGCATTGGTACCGCCAAGGGTGAGGACCGTGCGGTTCGAGCAGCCGAGATTGCGGTTTCATCGCCACTGCTGGAGGCCACCATTGAAGGTGCGCACGGCGTTCTTCTTCTAGTGCAGGGTGCTTCTGACCTTGGACTTCACGAGATTGACGACGCTGCTCGCCTGGTTCAGGAAGCAGTTCACCCTGAAGCCAACATCATCTTCGGTGCCACGATCGAGGACACCTTGGGTGACGAAGTCCGCATCACCGTAATCGCTGCCGGCTTTGACGGTGGCGAGCCGACCTACCGTAAGTTCGAGGCACCAGCAGCTGTCGTGCTACCGGTTGAGCCTGTGGCAACCACCGCAGAGGACTTCTCAGTTGCCGAGGTGGCCCAGGAGCTGCCTACCAGCGAGCAGCTAATCCAGAGCGAGACCCTGGTCTCCGCTCAGAGCGTTTCAAGCTCAAACGGCCAGTTCGGTGACGATTTGGATCTTCCTGAATTCTTCCGTTGA